>CATPBV010000112.1 GCA_955652345.1 uncultured Solirubrobacteraceae bacterium
GTCTTGACTTCGACGCCCGGCGGGACGTAGACGAACGAGCCGCCCGACCACACGGCCGAGTTCAGCGCCGCAAGCTTGTTGTCGTTGGGTGGGATGATCGTCGCGAAGTACTCGCGCACGAGCTCCTCATGCTCACGCAGCGCCGAGTCCATGTCAGTGAAGATCACGCCCTGCTTCTCGAGGTCCTCGTGGATCTGGTGGTAGACGACCTCGGACTCGTACTGGGCCCCGACGCCCGACAGGAACTTCCGCTCTGCCTCCGGGATCCCCAGCCGGTCGAACGTCTTCTTGACGTCGTCGGGAACGTCGTCCCAGGAGCGCTCCGCACGTTCGGAGGCCCGCACGAAGTAGCGGATTTCGTCGTAGTCGACCTCGGCCAGCATCGGCGAGCCCCACGTCGGCTGCGGGCGCGCGAGGAAGTGGTCGAATGCCTTCAGGCGGAAGTCGCGCATCCACTGCGGCTCTGACTTGAACTCCGAGATCTTCTCGACCATCTCGCGAGTCAGGCCCTTGGGAGCCTTGTAGAGATAGTTCTCGGCGTCGTGAAAGCCGTAGCGCTCCTCGTAGTCGGCGTTGATCCCGCGAAGCTGCTCGTTCTCGGTCAGGGCGTCGGGAACAGCCATTACTCCACCTCCAGCTTGATCGTCTCTTCTTCGATGATCACCGGAAAGGTGTCCACCGGAACATAGGCGGGCAAGCTCTTGGGCTTGCCGGTCTTCAGATCGAACACCGAGCCGTGGCGCGGACACTCGACCGTGCACTCCTCCTGGTCGAACTCACCCTCGACCAGCGGGCCGTTGTCGTGTGAGCAGCGATCCTCAATCGCGTAAACCGTCCCAGCACAGTTGAACACGCCGATCTCGAGGTCCTCCCATTCGACCAGGCGGACATCGCCGGGCTCGAGCTCTTCGACGGGACATACTTCGATGATCTGTGGCACTTGCTGCTAAGTCCTAGCGCGGGGATCGGATTTATCTAGAGTCTAGCGCCCTTCGGCCGCAGGATCAGGCGGCCGCGAGCGTCCGAGCCGCGGTGCGCACACACAACTCGGGTGTTGCGCGTCTGCACCGAGACGAGCAACACCCGGGCTCTCGGTGGCCGATGCGGCGTTTCAGCCTCCCTCCGTCGCGTGCCGAGCGAGCAGCGCTTCTACGGCGATTCCATAGTCGAGGGAATCGCCCATCGAGAGTGGCTTCACGGTGTCCGCATCCACGTGCAACCCCTCTCTTCGGTGGCGCTGCTCGAGAGTCGGACCGGTAGCTCCGGTGCACCGCGGCTCCTGCTCGATCACGTGGCCGTCTGGTCTTCGGAACCGCACTCTGTTCATGCCGCTGGGTTGAACTTGAAAGCCGCCTTCGTGCACGAGACGGTGGTGATACGAGCACAGCTGCACGAGGTTGTCTAAAGCGGTTGGGCCGCCTCGAGCCCAGTGCTCGACGTGGTGCGCGTGCAGGAAGCGCCGATGGGTACAGCCCGGAAAGCGGCACCCGTCATCCCGCGCGCGGAGCGCCCGCCGTAGCGCGGGTGGGATGGTCCGGCGTCGTCGTCCTACTGACAGTGGCCGACCATCTCGCTCGATGATCCGCACGACGGCCGCATCGCATCCGAGCCGCCTCGCGGTCTCGGGCGAGATCGAAGGACCGTCTTGCACCTCGGAGCGCTGGTGAAGCTGCTCGCCGGCGAGCGTCTCGACGTCGACGTGGACGACCAGCTCACAGCGGTCGCCTCCCGTTCTTTCAGTGTCAGGAGCCGCTTGCGCGGACCGAACGACACTCATGAGCGCATCGGCGCGACTGGCCCCCACCGTGTCTTGCCCCATCTCGCCGGTCTCGACCTCCTCGATCGCGGCGATCAGCAGGGCGCCCTCCTCCGCCGGGATCCGGCCCTGGAGCAGCAGCGATCCATCGTCATCCCAGCTCCAGCGCAGGTACCGCCGTTCGTGCGCACGCTGAGCGTGCCCGACCGTCGCCGCAAGTGCTCCGCTGTACCCGCGAACGAGCTTCTCGAGCTGCGCCCCGGTCGCGTGTCGGGCGAGCTCGACCAGCTGCTCCTCGATCTCAGCGGTGGCAACGCGAGTGATCGCCCGCACCTTGCAGTACGTAAGCTCGCCCGCACCAAACGCCGCGCGTACCAGCGGTAGCTCCTTCAGGCGCCGCGCGACCCTCACTCGCTCCCGCGCCGCACCGGGTGCCAGCGAGCAGCGCCACGACAGCCACTGAGCACACGAGCGCGCGCCCCAGACCCCCCATCCCTCCCGCTCGTCGAACTCGGCGAGCAGCATCAGCCATGTACAGGTAGCCGCCTCGATGCGGGCACCCAGCTCGCAGATCTCGCGCTCCAGATCCTCGAGAGGCTGGACCCGCGCCTCCGCGTCGGCGGCCGGTTCTCGAACTAACACAATCGAACACATGTTCGTAAGGTACACGGCGCGCCGGACGGAGAACGGCTCGGCAGCCGAAGATGTCCGTCGCACGCGCAGCGCCAAGGAACGAGCGATGCGCAACCGGAGTGTTGCGCGTTTCCGCGGAGACGTGCAGCCGGCCGGACTCACGTTTGGGTATCCAATATGGGGATGCGGCATGCTCCCCGGATTGTGTTTCTGCAACTGACCGCGATCGTCGTCGACGACTACGACGCTGCGATCGCGTTCTTTATTGATGCGCTCGGCTTCGAGCTGGTGGAGGATTCCCCATCGCTAACGAACGCTGGGAACCCGAAGCGCTGGGTAGTCGTTCGTCCGCCTGGTGCGCAGACCGGCATCCTGTTGGCCCGGGCCGATGGCGCGGATCAGTTGGCCGTTGTGGGCACGCAGGTAGCGGGCCGGGTGGGCTTCTTCCTCCGGGTCGATGATTTCGATGGCGCCCTCCAGCGGATGACCGGCGCCGGTGTCGAGTTCGTCAGCGCCCCACGCAACGAACCATACGGTCGCGTCGCTGTGTTCCTCGACATCGCGGGAAACCGCTGGGATCTACTCGGACCGCCTGAGCTGACGGCATTGGGTTGAATGGCAACCGAGTACCTGTCGCTCGAACCGCTACAGACGCGCATCCAGACGCATCGTCAGTATTCGGAGCGGCCAGATGACGTCGAGCAAGCGGTTCTCGACGCGATTGCGGTCGGGCCCGAGGAGTCGCGTCTCGACATTGGTTGCGGAACCGGCTCGTTCCTGCGGCGGCTGCACGAAGAGGGACACGGGGCCGGCTGGTCGGACTCGACACCTCTCCCGCCGCAATCGAGGCGCTGGTTGGCCTGGAAGCGATCGAGGGGACTCGGGGCGACGCGACGGCGCAACCCTTCGCTGACGGCGAGTTCGACGTCGTGACCGCGCGGCACATGCTCTATCACGTCCCCGATCTGGACGCTGCCCTGCGCGAGGCACGTCGAGTGCTGCGAAACGGCGGGCGATTCGCGGCCGTCGTCAACACGCCCAGCAACACGCCGCACGCGCGCGAGCTCGTCTACCGGGCGGTCCACAGCCACGGCCTCGAACCGCCCGAACTGTCAAATGAGCGCGTCGTGGGCCGGAGCGATGGTTTGCAACGCACCAGGCCCCGTGGCGCGACCCAAAGGGCTACGCCGTTGTCACCGCTCTTCGGTAGGCCCGCGCCTGGCTGAGAACGGCTTCCAAGACTGATCGACGCGACAACTGTGGGCGTCTCCGCGGAGACGCGCGGCGCCGTTGCGGGCGACTGTCAGGCGGCCTCGGGAGTCTCGGGCTCCCACGCCACCGCTTGCCCGAGCGAGGCGCCCTTCAGCACCTTCAGCGACAGCAGCGCGCACTTCATCCGCGTGGCGGAGATGTCGATCCCGAGCAGGTCGAGGACGAACGAGCGGTCGAGGCGCAACAGCTCGTCGACGCTCATCCCCTTGACCTCGTCCGAGGCCATCGAGGCGGCGGCCTGCGAGATCGCGCACCCGTGCCCGGAGAAACGAATCTCGGAGATCCGCCTCTCCTCATCGAGCAGGAGCCGCACGGTCAGCTCGTCTCCGCACAGCGGGTTGAGGTCGTGGAACTCCAGGTCGGGTTCCTCGATGTCGGACTCCGGAGGGGCCCAGTTGTGAGGGCGCTTGTAGTGGTCGAGGATGTTCTCGCGGTACAGCTCGTCCATCGAGAACCCCCGTCAGCTCAACCGAAGCGTCCGCCGAACGCTGCCCAGCCCGTCCACGAGGCGCTGAAGATCGGCCTCGGTGTTGTGCACGGCGAACGAGGCTCGGGTCGTCGCGGCGACGCCGAGCTTGCGCATCAGCGGCTGGGCGCAATGGTGCCCGGCGCGCACGCACACTCCCTCGCGGCCGAGGATCTCGCCGATGTCGTGAGGATGCGCGCCGTCGAGCGAGAACGACACAAGCGCCCCGCGATCGGCGGCCGAGGCCGGTCCGTGCACAACAAGTCCCGGAACATCCGCGAGCAACTCGAGGGCGCGCGTCGCCAGCGTTTCCTCGTGCGAGCGGATCGCGTCCATCCCGATCGCTCCGATCCAGTCGACAGCCGCGCCCAGCCCGATCGCCTCGGCGATCTGCGACGTCCCGGCTTCAAACTTCCAGGGCAGATCGATCCAGGTCGACTCGTTGGCGGCGACGGTGCGGATCATGTGCCCGCCGCCGATGAACGGAGGCATCTCCTCGAGCAGCTCTCGGCGCCCGTGCAGCACCCCGATTCCAGTCGGCCCGTAGGCCTTGTGGCCGGTCCAGACGTAGAAGTCGGCGTCGAGGTCGCGCAGGTCGAGCGGCAGCTGCGGAACGGCTTGCGTCCCGTCGACCAGCACCAGCGCGCCGGCTTCGTGCGCGCGCCGGGCGACCTCGGCGACCGGGTTGATCGTCCCCAGCACGTTCGAAACATGTACGAACGCGACCAGCCGAGGACCGCGCTCGAGCAGCGTGTCGAGCGAATCGAGATCCAGCTTGCCGTCCTCGAGCACCGGCACGTATGCAAGCTCAGCCTCGCGGTCCTGGCACAGCAGCTGCCACGGCACGATGTTCGAGTGGTGCTCCATCTCGGTCAGCACCACCAGGTCGCCGCGGTGGACGTTCTGGCGTCCCCAGCTGTAAGCGACCAGGTTGATCGCGGCAGTCGCGTTGGCCGCGAAGATCGTCTCCTCCGGCGTCGAGCCGAGCCACTCGGCGATCCGCCGGCGGGCGCCCTCGTACAGGTCGGTCGCCTCGATCGCCAGGGGGTACACGCCGCGATGGATCGAGGCCCGCGAGTGGGTGTAGTAGCGGGTCATCGCGTCGATCACCGGCTGCGGGGTCTGGGACGTCGCCGCCGAGTCGAGGTAGGTGATGGGATAGCCACCTATCTCTCGCGCAAGGACAGGGAACTCCGCGGCCACGGCGCGCAACGAAGCGACAGCAGTCATGCGGCGACCTCGTCGGTGATCCAGGCGTAGCCCTTGGCTTCGAGCTCGGTGACCAGGTCCGGGCCACCCTCCTTGACGATCCGTCCTTGGTACATCACGTGCACGTGAGTCGGCTGCACCAGATGAAGGATGCGCTGGTAATGGGTGATGATCAGGATCCCCATCTCCGGTCCGGCAACGGCGTTGACGCCATTCGCAACGACCCGCAGAGCATCGATGTCAAGGCCCGAGTCGGTCTCGTCGAGGACCGCCAACTCGGGGCGCTGGAGCGCGAGCTGGAGGATCTCCATGCGCTTCTTCTCGCCGCCGGAGAACCCCTCGTTCAGGTATCTGCTCGAGAAGTCGCGAGGCACGTTCGTGAGCTTCATTGCGGCCTCGACGGTCTGGCGGAACTCCTTCAGCGGGATCGGCTCCTCCCCGTGGGCGTCGCGGTGGGCGTTCAACACGGTCCGCAGGTACTTGGTGACCGTCACGCCCGGAACCGCAACGGGATACTGGAACGCCATGAACAAGCCCATCCGCGCCCGCTCGTCGGGGGCGGCCTCGGTGATGTCGTCGCCGTTGTAGAGGACCTGTCCGCTGGTCACCTCGAGCCCGGGATGGCCCATGATCGCGTTGGCGAGCGTCGACTTGCCCGAGCCGTTGGGGCCCATCAGCGCATGGATCTCGCCCTTGTCGACGGCGAGATCGAGCCCACGCAGGATCTCCCGCTCTCCGGCGCGTACGTGGAGGTCTCGGATCTCCAGCTGGGGCATGGTCACGCGGCGACGGTGGGGACTCGCTCGGCGCGCCGGGAGAACTCGACGAGCTCAGCCAGCGTGGTCATCTGAAGCGAGCGGATGATCCCGCCCTGGACGCGCGTCCAGAGCAGCTTCGTGGCGCATCCCTGGCCCGCATCGGGCTCGTGCGAGCAGAGCACGCGCTCGGTGTGCTCGTGGATGAAGCATTCCATCGGCGCGATCGATCCCTCCAGGGCCTGCACCACCTCGTGCATCCCGATCTCGGTCGCCGGACGCGCCAGCCAGTAGCCGCCGTGGGCGCCCCGAGCGCTCATCACCAGGCCGGCCTTGCGAAGCCTGGCGACGACCTGCTCGAGATACGCAAGCGGCAGGCCCTCCGCGTCAGCGATCGCCTTGAGGCTGGTCGGGTGCTCGGCAGATTGACGGCCAAGCTCGACCATCAGGCGCACGCCGTACTCGGCTTTCGAGGAGAAGATCATCGAGATCCATATCCTACCATGACGGTCGGGTTTTTTATGGGCCGCTGACGCGGCCCTGTGATTCTGTATCGAGAGTCCCGACGGGTTGCTCGGGCAGGTGGCGATTTGCTGCGTGAGCCTCTGTACTGTGGCCCCATGGACACCAGGGGGCTCGCCACGGCGCACGACGTGAAGGCCGCGGCTGAAGTTGCGCGCAGCGCCGGGAGGGTCGGGATCGACACCGAGTTCATGTCCGAGGGTCGCTACCGAGCGCTGCTGTGCCTGGCGCAGATCGTGGTCGATGATGCAAGCGCGCCGGACGGCACCCGCATCCTCGTGATCGACACGCTAGACCGGGTGGACCCCGCACCGATCGCCGCGCTGCTCGCCGATCCCGCGATCGAGGTCGTACTGCACGCCGGACGCCAGGACGTCGCGATCCTGCGCCGGGCCTGGGCGACGGAGATCAACAATGTGTTCGACACGCAGGTCGCTGCGGGGTTTGCGGGCGCGAGCGCGCAGGCCGGATACGGCAACCTGCTCGGCGCGATCCTCGGCCTGCGCGTCGGCAAGACGGCAAGCTACACCCGCTGGGACGCCCGGCCGCTGACCACCGAGCAGCTGAGCTATGCGGCGGAGGATGTCGCTCACCTGCTCGAGCTTGCGGACGAGCTCCAGCGCCGCCTCGGCGCGACCGGACGCCTGGAGTGGGCCCGCGAGGAGTGCCGGCGGCTCGAATCAGCGACCGACGAGCGAGACCCGTGGACGGCGTGGGAGCGCCTGCCCCGCGTGAACCAGCTGGATCCCCGCTCGCGCGCGGTGGCCCGCGAGCTCGCCGCCTGGCGTGAGGAGGTCGCTTCCCGCGAGGACCGCCCGGTCGGCTCCGTTCTACCCGACGCTCCGCTCGTCGAGCTCGCCAAGCGGCAACCGTCGACGGTCGCGGAGCTCAAGCCGATCCGCGGGCTTCACCCTTCCACGGTGAGACGGCGGGGGGACGCGATCCTCGAAGCGATCGCCCGCGGTCGCCAAGCGACGCCGATTCCCCGGGAGGAGCAGCGCTGGCGATCGGACCCGGGCGACACGCCGCTGATCGTGCTCGCGGAGGCCCTGCTCCGAGCGCGCGCGATCCAGGCGGGACTCGCGTACGAGCTGATCGCGTCGCGGAGCGAGCTCGAATCGGTGGTGACCGCCTCGCGTCGGGGAGACCCGGACCCCCAGATCAGGACGCTCTCCGGGTGGCGCGAGGAACTGGTCGGAGCCGATCTCCGCGACCTGCTGGGCGGGCGAAGCGCGCTCAGCGTGGGGCCCGAGCGACGCCTGGTCGTCGACCAGCTCGGCGACGGCGCCCGTGGTGACTCCGGCGACCGTAGCCTTAGGTAACGCTGACCTCGAGCATCACCGCCATCGTGGGGACGCGGCTGAACATGCCCCGCGACAGCGCGAGCGTGATCGTGCGCGGCCTCTGGATCCAGCCGAGCTCGATGCCGGTGAGCTCGCCGAGCGCGGTTGCATAGGTGACGCGGAACTTGCGGCCCGGGGAATCGGCCGCGTGCTCCTCGCTCGTGTCCGGGCCGGCTCGCGTCCAGCCCCTCTGCTTGAGCGCCCGCTTTTCGCTCGCCACGAGCGCAGTGGAGCTTTGATAGTGGTTGTCGACGACGACCAACTCAATCGCGCAATACGCGTTCGCGCCGCGGTCGCACTGGCGAACGTGGGCCACGATCGCGGCTCCGTTGACCAGCGGGAGCTGCGCCAGGGTCGGCACGTTCTTCGCGCTCGACCCGCACCCGGCGATCGCCGCGGCGAGCGCCAGCCCCGCCACTGAAGCACCTAGTCTTGAGCCTCGCATGGAATGCAGGGCAAGCGTAGCCGAGCCGCCAGCTCGGTCTGAGAAATGAGCGGCGGTGCCGCAAGATATGCGCTCGGCGCGGTATGCCTGCTGACGATCTGCGGCTCGCTTGCGCTCGCCGCCGTGGGCCTCCGACGGCACCTCTTCGCTGAGTGGAGCGGCACGCTCCCCCGCCTCGCCGAGGCACTGATCGGCGTCGCTCTGCTGATCTGGATCCTTCAGGCGCTGGGCGCGGTCGGCCTGTTCAGGCTGGTCCCGATCGTCTGCGCCTGCGTGGCCGTCGGGCTCTCGGTTGCGGTCGCGACGCGCGGCGCGCAGCCGCGGCGCCCGAGAGCGGATGGCCGCGCGTCGACGCGGGTAGCGGCGACGATCGCGGTGCTGGCATGCGCCACCGTTGCCGCCGAATGGGCCTCCCCCACGCTCCAGGCATACGTCCTGGGCGTGCACACGTTCGACTCGCTCTGGTACCACCTGCCGTGGGCCGCGGGCTTCGCCCAGACCGGCCACGTCACCCAGCTCCACTACGACCTCGAGTTCCTGCTGGCGTTCTATCCCGCCACCGGGGAGCTCCTCCACGGTCTCGGCATCGTGCTGTTCGGCCACGACACGATCTCGCCGGGGCTGAACCTCGTGTGGCTCGGGCTCGCGCTGCTTGCGAGCTGGTGCATCGGGCAGGCGAGAGGCGTCGGGGCAATTTCGTCCTGGGGCGTGGCCCTGATCCTCGCGACGCCGATGATGTACTTCTCGCAGGCCGGAAGCGGAGACGACGACATCGTCGGCTTGTTCTTTCTGCTCGGCTCTGTGGCGCTCCTACTGAGCGCCGAGGACGACCGCGCGGCTTACGTGCTGGCGGCCGTGTCGGCGGGACTGGCGATCTCGGTCAAGCTGACCTTCCTCGCTCCGGTCGGCGCGCTTACTCTCGGTGTCCTGGCGCTAGCTCCCCGAGGGCAACGAGCTCCCAGCGCGGGGCGGTGGCTCGGGCCGTTACTCCTCGGCGGCGGGTTCTGGTACGCGCGGAACCTGATCGCCGTCGGCAACCCGCTTCCGTGGAGCAGCTTCGGTGTGCTCCCCACTCCCGCGCCACCGCTGCAGCAGCCGAACACGTTCTCGATCGCCCACTACCTGACGAGCGCGCGCTTCTGGGACCACTTCTTCGTCAAGGGGATGTCCTCCCAGCTTGGAAGCTGGTGGTACGTGGTGCTTGCGGGCGCGATCGTCGGGCCCCTGCTGTGCTTGCTGCCGGGGGCGGGGCGGACGCTGCGGATGCTCGGCTTGGTCGCGCTCGCAGGGCTTGTCGCATACCTGCTCACCCCGAACGGCGCGATGGGCCCGGAGGGAGATCCGGTCGGATTCGGATTCAACCTGCGCTTCGCGCTGCCGGCGCTCGCGCTCGCGTTCGCGATCTTGCCCCTCGCGCCGGTGGTGAGTCGAAGCGCGACGGTCCAATCGTCGCTGCTCGCGGCCCTGGCGGCGGTGTTCGTCGCGACCGTCGCGAAGTCCGTCCTGTGGCCCTACCAGCACTACCGCGCCGCGATCGGCCTTGGGCTCGCGGTCCTGGCGCTGGGGCTCGCGCTGGTCTGGGCTCCTCCGGCGCTGGCGCGATGGCGGGCCGCAGACGGCTCGGGAGGTACGCGAACCGCGCGTCTCGCCTTCGTCGTCGCCGCCGCGATGCTGGTGGGCGCAGGCGCCGCGGCAGGCTATCCGTGGCAGCAGCGGTACCTGCGCGGGCGCTACGGGCCGAAGCCGAAGACCTCCGAGCTCACGCGCGTGTGGGAGTTCTTTCGCGGAAGGCACCGCGCCCGCATCGGTGTGCTCGGCACCTACGGCGAGTTCCTCTCATATCCGATGCTCGGAGGCGACGACTCGAACCGCGTCCAGTACATCGCCAACCATGGCCCGCACGGATCGTTCACGTCGATCACCGGCTGCCCGGAGTTTCGTCGTGCGGTCAACGCGGGGCACTTCCGGTACCTGGTCACAACGCCGAGGCGCGATTTCTGGATCCCCCACCAGCTGTTCTTCTCGCCCGAGGGCGGCTGGACCACGTCGGACCCGGCAGCCCATCTCCGGTTCTCCTACCTGGCCGCCGGGCAGCGGGTCTCGGTGTTCGAGCTTGCGGGGCGGCTCGACCCGGCGGGTTGTCCATAGACGGCGGCTAATCTCCGGTGCGATGTCAGCCGTCGCCGACAACCTCGCAGACCCTGAGCTGCTGGCGACAGAGTGGAACCTCTCGCCGCTGATCGGCGGCGAGCACGAGTCGGCGGTCGAGCGGATGCTCGAGCAGTCGAGCGACCAGGCCTCGCGGTTTGCCGCCGCCTACGCCGGCAAGGTCGGAGACTTGGATTCAGATGGGCTTGCCGCGGCGATGCACGAGCTCGAACAGATCAACGACCTCGTCGGGCGAGCGGCCTCCTATGCCGCGCTGCGGTTCGCGACCGACACCGCGGACCCAGCCCGTGGAGCGCTGCTCCAGCGCGTCCAGGAGAGAGCGACGGAGATCGAGACCAAGATCCTGTTCTTCGAGCTCGAGTGGGCGGCGCTCGAGGATGCGCGCGCGGACAAGCTGCTCGCCGGGCCGCAGCTCGACTTCTGCCGCCATCACCTGAGAAGCGCTCGGCGGTACCGGCCTCACCTGCTCTCCGAAAGCGAGGAGAAGCTGCTGGCGGAGAAGTCGATCTCGAGCCAGAGCGCCTGGGGGCGGCTGTTCGGAGAACTGGTTGCGGCGCTGCGCCCCCAGCTCGATGAGCAGGAGCTCACGCTCGATGTGGCCCTCAGCCGCCTGCAATCCCCCGACCGCGACGCCCGCCGGAGCGCCGCCGAGGCGGTCTCGGATGCGCTCCGGCCCGGCCTCCGCACCCGATCCTTCATCTACAACACGCTCGCCTACGACAAGTCGGTCGAGGACAGGCTCCGCCACTACCCCCACTGGCTGGCGAGCCGCAACCTCGCCAACGAGACCTCGGACGAATCTGTGCTGGCGCTGATCGAGGCTGTCAGACGACGCTACGACATCCCGCAAAGGTGGTACGCGCTCAAGGCGAAGCTGCTCGACGTGCCCCGGCTGGCCGACTATGACCGGGCGGCACCGGTGCTGTCGGAGGACCTCACCTTCTCGTTCGCCGAGGCCCGAGAACTGGTGCTCGACACGTACAACTCGTTCTCACCGGAGGCCGGGCGGATCGCGCGGCGATTCTTCGACGAGCACTGGATTGATGCTCCGGTGCGTCCACACAAGCGGGGCGGCGCCTTCTGCAGCTACACCGTGCCGTCGGTGCACCCGTATGTGATGCTCAATTTCACGGCCCGTCGGCGCGACGTGCTGACGATGGCCCACGAGCTCGGTCACGGCCTGCACGCCGCACTCGCCCAGCCGCAGGGCGTCTTTCATCAGTCGACCCCGCTGACACTGGCGGAGACCGCGTCGGTGTTCGGCGAGACGCTCGTGTTCGAGCGGCTGCTCGAGGCGGCCGACAGCGACGAGCAGCGACTCAGCCTGCTGGCTGAGCGGATCGATGGAGGGATCGCGACGGTGTTCCGGCAGATGGCGATGAACCGCTTCGAGCATCTCGTCCATACGCGCCGCCGGGCGGAGGGCGAGTTATCGGCCGACCGGGTGTGCGAGCTCTGGACCGAGACCCAGGCCGAGCTGTTCGGGGACTCGGTGGAGATCACCGACGGCTACCGGATGTGGTGGTCCTACGTTCCGCACTTCATCAACACTCCTGGCTACGTCTACGCCTACGCCTACGGTCAGCTCCTGGCGCTGTCCGCCTACGGGCGCTACCGCGAGCAGGGCGAGTCGTTCGTTCCGCGCTACCTGGAGCTGCTCGCCGCCGGCGGCTCGCGCAGCCCGGAGGAGCTCGCGGGATTCGTCGAGATCGACCTTGCCGATCCAGGTTTCTGGGACGCCGGGCTGGTGCTGGTCGACGAGCAGCTGGCGGAAGCCGAGAAGCTGGCCGCTTAGACGCGCGTCTTGCGCGTCCGGGCGCGCTCCTCCTGACGCTCGACCACGTTCACGATCAGCTTCATCACCTGCTCGACGCCCGTGGCCTTTGCGTCGCCCTTCGCGAACGCCTCGCGCCAGTCTCGGATCCGTCCCTTGGTGGCTAGCTCGTTGAAATGCGGGCGCGGCAGCGAGACGCGAACCCGAGCGTCGGCGGCGATGTCCTTCGTGACCTTGGGACCGGGGAGCTCAACCCGCCACAGCTGCACGTCCCCGCGGGTTCGAAGCTCCAGACCCGCGACGATCTTCAGCTGCGTCAGCGCGGGCACCTCTTCGAGGAACCGCCTGACCGCTGTCTCGATCAGGGACCTGGTGTCGGAGGCGGAGGCCAGGGCCCGCAGTCTAGAGACGGCCGGTGGATCCGGCGCCTGCGAGGGCATGCTCGTGAAACATTCCAGGGCGGTTGCGCCACTACAGGGGTGAAGCCATCGAGGGAGGGACCATCTTGTTGAAGCAAGCTGGCGATCACGACCTGTTGCTGGCGGCGCGCGGAGATCCCGAGGCGTTCGGCGAGCTCGCCGAGCGGCACCTGCCGCGGCTGCGCCTCTGGGCCTATGGACAGACGCGCGAGCTCGCCACGGCGAACGACATCGCCGCCGAGACGCTCGCGCGGGCGTGGATCAAGCGCTCCCGCTACCGCGGCGAGTCCGACGCCACGGCACGCGGCTGGCTGTTCGGGATCGCGCGCAACGTCGTCAGGGAGTGGCGCCGCGCGCAACGGGTCGAGGCGGTCGCGCTGCGCCGCATGGGCATCGAGCTCCCGCCGCCCGTCGACGATCCGGCGGAGCTCGATGAACGGCTCGCGGCGGCGCAGAAGGGCGAGCAGCTGTGGCCGATGATTGACGACCTGCCTCCCGCACAGCGCGACGCGCTGAAGCTCCGGATCCTCGAAGGACTGCCCTACGACCAGGCGGCGGCACAGCTCGGACGCAGCGACTTGGCCACGCGCCTACTCGTCTCGCGGGCGCTGCAACGACTGCGCAGGGCCGTCGCAGGGAGCCAGGCATGAACACTGAGCGAAGGAGCAACGACATGGAGCTGACCTCTGATCTGATCGTGATCCACGAACGGCTGCTTCGCGGTGCGCGCCGCCGTAAGCGGACACGCCTTCGCACTCCGGCGGCGGCGTCGTTCGTCGCGGTCGGCGCTGTGGTGGTGACGAGCGCGGCGCTTGCGGCCGGGCTCGGCCTGGTGAAGTTCAGCTGGATCAACGTCGGCGGGAAGGGCGGCCTCGAGATCGCGTCCGTGCCGACCCTGCCCGCATCCCTCGCGGGCGTCCCCGTGGCAACGGTGTTGGCCAACGATCCGAACCTCGAAGCGTGCGACGGCGGCGTCGGCTGGATTGCGTCGACGGCGATGGTCCAGTCGCCCCACGCGCCCGGAACCATGGCAGGCTGCGGCACCCCCACGCAAGCGGAGCGAGCGGCGTATCGCATCTCGCTGCTCCAGTCCAACCCACGCCTCGCTCGACCTTTTCGGTACTGGTATGAGATCAGCACCGAAAGCGTGGCCGCAGGAGAGGGGCGGCCGGGCGCGGCTCGCGCAATGGGTCAGTGGTACCTCGGCTCTCCGGTGCCGCTTGCCCCCGCGCAGATCAAGGCTTGGCGCGACGATATGCAGTACGTGATCTCCGGGGTCGGGCACCCGCCGTCCCCGACCGCGCTCAGCACGACCGCACCGCTTCCGCGCGTCGCGCGCGCACTACAGGCCACCGGCGGCGCGGGACCCACTGCGGTCGGCGCTTCGAAGCCGTCGTGCTGGCAGATGACGACCTCGTCCTCGGGAAACGTCGGGCCGAAGCCGGTCCCCTGCAAGGGCGTCGCTGCTGTCGCCGCGACCGCCCCGTAGCGAGATCGCACAGCGGGACCACTGGGGGCGCGCCTTCGGGCGCGCCCCTTCGTGCTTGTGGGACTGATCTGACGTTCTCGCAGCCGGCGCGAGGCTGCTCGTGCTGTCTGGATTCATGACGACCCGAGGACCGCACGTCCGTGGCGGTACTGGTGCCTGATCAGCACCGCGAGCGTGGAATTCGGAGGAGAGCGCTGTCCCGGCCAGGCTGAGGAGATGGGCCCTTGGTACGTCGGTTCGCCGACGCCGCTGAAGCCTGCGCAGCTCGCTGATCCGAATTACCTCGCGAACCTGGACGTCGTCTCGAGCGTGGGGAAGCCGTCGCCCACCGCGATCCCGATCCCTGGCGTTCCTGCTGGGGCGGCCAGCTCGACCCTGCCAGGAAATGCGTGGTGCTTCCGGAGGCTTCAGCCTTGACGCTCGTCTTGGCTGGCACCCTTGACGGTCGCCTCGTCTGGCGAGAGGATCCACTGCGGGCAACCGAAAGGAGTTTCATGGCCAGAGTCATGGCTGACTGCCGTCGCTTCCCCAGCGACAGCAACTGCTCGCTGGTGATCATCGGCGAGGAGGACGAGGTGGCGCGTGCCGCCGCCGAGCACGCGATCTCGGTGCACGGGCACGAGGACACCGAGGAGTTCCGCAGGCAGATTCGCGAGTTCCTCGAGCCGGCGGAGAACTACACGTTCGAGGCTCGAGCCCAGGAGCCGATGCCCACCTAGGGGCGCAACTTCCCAGCTCGCGTCCCGGCTGTTTCTGCCGTCCCGTTCGGCGACCTCTCTCGAGCAGCAAGGGACGCGAGCAGGGAGCCTGCGCCGCCCCGGAGACCGCGGGCGCACATCCGCTCAAGCTTTCGGTACCCCGGCCGATAGCTGGGGGATGAAACGCGGTGTGAGACTGTTCGTGGCCAGTGTCACCGCCGGGGCGCTCGTGGCGAGCGCGGTCACCGCGGAGGCGGCCGTGCACTGGCTGATCACCAGCCCGAAGCAGGTCAAGCCCGGCACGCTGACGTTGAATGACCTCTCGAAGGGTGCTCGCCAGACTCTGCAGGGGGCTCACGGGCCGAAGGGCGCCACCGGCGCGCCGGGTCCCAAGGGCGATCCGGGCACGCCGGGCACGGTCGGGCCCGGCTCCGTGCACACGATGTACGCGACCGTCCCCGAGGGACAGAGCACGACGCTCATCTCGCTGCCGACGATCGGCGAGATCGACGCGACCTGCACCACCACGGGCACCGCCCCGTTCATCAAGACGACGATCACGTACAACAACACGACCGGTCAATCCGTATGGCTTCTCACGCTGCCGGCCGGCGTTCCCCCGACGGCCCTGACTCTTACCCCCGGCCAGACTCTAGGCACCGACCTCACCGGGAACTCGCAGGGCGTGCTCTTTCTACACGTGCGCTACGGCGCAAGCGCGGCCAGCTCGCACGTCGGCACGGCGGACGTCTGGGTGTATCAGGCGCACAACCAGGGCTGCTACGTGTCGGGCGTCGTCAACTCCAACGACCTCGGCTGAGCGCCGCGCACACCGGCGCGGGGCGCGTCAGAGCTTGTTGCGCTCGAGCAGCTTGCGGCCGATCAGCATCCGCTGGATCTCGGATGTCCCCTCGCCGATCAACAGCAGCGGCGCGTCACGGTACAGCCGCTCGATCTCGTACTCCTTGGAGTAGCCGTACCCGCCGTGGATCCGGAACGCCTCCTCGACGCAGAAGCGCCCGGCCTCCGAGGCGAACAGCTTGGCCATACCCGCCTCGAGGTCTGAGCGCTCACCGGCGTCCTTCAGCCGCGCGGCACGCAGCGTCAGCAGGCGCGCCGCCTCGATCTGCGTCGCCATATCCGCAAGCTTGAACTGGATCGCCTGATGCTGGGCGATCCGCTTGCCGAACGTCTTGCGCTCCTGGGAGTACTTCAGCGCCAGCTCGAGTGCGCGCTGCGCGATGCCCACCCCGCGGGCGGCGACGTTCACGCGACCCACCTCGAGGGCGTCCATCATCTGTGGAAAGCCCTTGTTCAGCCCGGTGTCCTCACCACCGAGGATGTTCTCCGCAGGACAGCGGTAGCCGTCGAACACGAGCTCGGTGGACTCGACGCCCTTGTAGCCCATCTTCTTGATCTGCGGTGGAACGTTGACGCCGGCGTATTGGCCGGTGTTCTCGCTGACGCCCGGCTCTTTCTCGGCGATGAAACAAGTCAGGCCGCGGTGCTTGGGCTCGACGCTCGGATCCGTCCGCACGAGCACGAACACGAGGGCCGCACGCAGGCCGTTGGTGACCCACATCTTCGTCCCATTGATCTCGTACGTCTCGTTGTCGACCCTCTTCGCCGCCGTCTTGATCGCCGCGACGTCGGAGCCGAGCTCGGGCTCTGACAGGCTGAACGCGGCGCGGATCTCGCCGGTCGCCATCCGCGGCAGGTAGCGCTGCTTCTGCTCATCGGTGCCGAACTTCATCAGCAGATAGCCACCGATGAAGTGCGTGTTGACGATCCCCGAGATCGAGATCCATCCGCGTGAGAGCTCCTCGACGATCATCGCGTAAGTCGTCAGGTCGAGGCCCATTCCGCCGTATTCCTCGGGGATCGTCACTCCGAACAGGCCGAGCTCCTTCATCTGCTCGACGATCGGCTCGGGGAAGCTGTCCTCGTGGTCGTAGTGCTCGGCGCTGGGGATGATCTGCTCGTCCGCGAACTGGCGGACCATCTCGCAGATCGCCCGCTGTTCGTCCGTCCTCTCGGTGTAGGGAGTTGTGACCGCCATGCTCAGCCCCGGGTCTGCGCCGGCGGGGCGTTCTGCGCCTCGGTGCGGACGCCATGGCTCCAGGGGGACTCAGGGCGCTGCTGGAGCTCGCCGTCGAGCTCGAGGTCGACGCGTTCGTTGAAGAAGCAGTGAAGCCCTTTGATCCGGATCGCCTCAGGGAGCGGGTCCGTGTAGCACCACACCAGATCCATTTCGATTCCCTTGCCATCGAGTTTCACCGAGTGGTAGCCGGCGGCGCCCTTGTAGGGGCAGTGGGTGATCGTGTCGCTCGGCTCGAGCTCCGCGACGATGTCATCTGCGGGCAGGTACCAGCGGGCGGGGAGATTCGACTCGAACAGGGCGACCGCTTCGGTGCTCTCGGCGAGCAGCTGGCCATCGAGCGAGATCCGGACATGACGGTCCGAGCGGAGAATGTCGATCCGGTGGTAGGGGTCGCGCGGGTGGACGAACACCTCCTCGTCCTCCTCGAGCCAGCCGTCCATCCGGTTCCAGTAGAACGCGATCAGGTTCTTGATCGGCGGCGCGCCGGCGATCGGATCGGGGTAGTACCAGGCTCCCGCTTCGACCACCCGCTCGGGCGCGCGGATCGTGTAGTACGAGGCCTGGCCCTTCTTCGGGCATCGTGTGTGCCGGTCGCTTGGCTCGAGCACGTCGTCTCTGACGTCCTCGGGCGGGAAGTAGTAGACGGGCTGGTGGCCCGACTCATGCAGGATCATCGCCTGGCGGCTGTCCGCGATCGTCTCCCCCGCGACGACGACCCGGATGCGCTTCAGCGTCGGCTCCAGGTACAGCGCCTTGCCGGGCGGCGGGGGCTCGAAGTTGAACTTCCCCGCCGGTTCGCGCCCGAACGGTCCGTTGCCGGTCATCATGCCCATCGCGCCTCCAGGTTATCGATCGGCCGTGAACGGCTCCTAACTTGAGTCGGAGGCGGGTGCAGCCGATCACTACGAACAAGTGCCACGCCTCGCCTCGATCATCGCCGTCCTGGTCGCGATGCTCTGCGCCGGCTGCGCAAGCACCGCCACCGCCACCGCCACCGCCACCGCCACCGCCACCGCCGCCTCGCCGGGCGAGCCGACGCCGCCCCACGGCGGGGTCACGATCTACGTCGACGCCACGCGCGGCAACGATAGGGCTCCGGGAACGCGGGCCCGCCCTGTTCGCACAGTGACGGCCGCCTGGAACCGGATCCCGCAGGCGCACGCGCTCCGCCATCCGTACACGATCGTCCTGTTTCCAGGGCGATGGAGTGCTGCCGACACTCCCAACTACTGGCAGTCGCGCTGGGGTAGCCCGCGGGCCGAGGTCACGCTGCGGGCGGCATCGCCGGGGACGGCGACGCTGCCTGCGGTGAACATGTTCGACGTCCGCTGGCTGCTGATCGACGGCGTCCGCTTCAGCGACCAGTTCGACCTGTTCCACTGCGAGCGGTGCACCCACATGCTGATCGAGCACTCGCGCTTCGACGGCTCCCAGCAGCTGCTCGACGCGGTCAAGTTCAACCAGTCGACGTGGATCTTCCTGCGCCACGACAGGATCACCGGCGCCTCGCAGAATCCCCTCCAGTTCGTAGCCGTCCAGCACGGCGCGGTCACGGACACCGAGTTCGCCGACGGCGGTGACTGGTGCGCGTACTTCAAGGGCGGTTCGGCCGACCTCCTGATCGCCCGCAACCGCGTCCACGACTGCGGCACCGGCGGGCTGCTCGCGGGCCAGGGGTCCGGGCTCCAATTCATGGTGCCGCCGTTCTTCCGCTACGAGGCTTACCGGATCGTGATCGCCCAGAACTGGGTCTGGAGGACCCGGGGGGCAGGCATCGGCGTCAACGGCGGGATGCAGGTCGCGCTCGTCGACAACCGGTTGTGGGACACCGGGTCGGCGTCGCACGCGGTCGAGATCGACTACGGGCTGCGCAGTTGCGACGGCCACCCAGGAGACCCGGGACGCCAGCTCTGCAGCCAGTATCTCGCGCTGGGCGCCTGGGGGACCACCCGTGTCGACGACGGCAGCAACGAGGTCAGGATCCCCAACCTCGACGTCACCGTGGCCGGCAACGTGATCGCCAACTCGCGCGTTCAGGGCGATGAGCTGATGGACATCGCCGCGCCGTTCAGCGGTCCCGACCAGGCGGGCTCGGGGCTCGGCGCCGTCCGGGCCGACGACGGCCTGCGGGTCTTCGACAACCTGTTTGCGGTCGGTCGCGGGCTCCCCAACGGGACGGGCAACTGCCGGGTGTCCGATTGCCGGCATCTGCGGGGCGTCAACACCGTGATGGGGCCGAGCGATCCGTTCGTCAACGCGGCGACAGGGGATCTTGCCCTGCGCCGGGCCTGGCGCGGCGTGCCGGTGCCCGGCTACTGGCGCGGATAGCGCCTGCCGCCGCGGGGTTCGCCGAGATCAGCTCGATGGCAACCTAAGGGACGTGAACTTCGCACGCGATGTGGTCGACGCGGCGCCTGCTGCCCGCCGTGCCATGGTCTCGATCTCACGCCAGGGAGAGCGCCGGGAGTGGAGCTTCGGCGAGGTGGCGGACCAGACCGCGCGCCTCGCGGGCACGATGCGACGGCACGGAGTCGGCCGGGGAGACGTGGTGCTGACGCTGATCGGCAACCGTCCGGAGTGGGTATTCGCGATGGTGGGGTGCTTTCGCATCGGCGCTGTCGCCTTGGCGTGCAACGAGCAGCTGCGCGCGGGCGATCTGCGCCACCGGATCGACGCCGCCGGACCGAAGCTGATCGTGGCCGACGAGCACGACCTCGCCGAGCTGGCGGCGGCCGGGCCGAACTGTCCGGTGCTGAGCGTGCCGGACCGAGCGCTGTTCGCCTCTGAGCCTGCGGAGGCCGTCGAGCTCTCGCCGAGCGACCCGTGTCTGATCACGTTCACGAGCGGCACCACTGGCGAGCCGAAGGGCGTCGTCCACGGCCAGCGCTACCTCCCCGGCCAGCGCCTGCAGGCGACCAGCTGGCTCGGCGCCGAAGAGGGCGACCTCGTGTGGTGCACCGCCGCCAGCGGGTGGTCGAAGTCCGCGCGAAACGCGTTCATCGCGCCATGGCTCCAGGGCGCCGCCGCGCTACTGCACGACGCCCGCTTCGACCCCGCGCAGCGCCTGGAGATACTCGCCTCGGAGCGGGTCAACATCCTGTGCATGGCGCCGACCGAGTACCGCGTGATCGCCAAGCGGACCCCGCTCGCGCCGATGCCGGCGATGCGCTCGCTCGTCGCCGCCGGCGAGGCGCTCAACCCAGAGATCCTGCGGGCGTTCGATGAGTCGACCGGACTCGAGATCCGCGACGGCTACGGGCAGACCGAGACCGGCCAGCTAACGGGGATGCCGATTGGCGAGCCGGCAAGACCGGGCTCGATGGGCCGTGCGCTGCCGGGGATCGACCTGCAGGTGCGCGAGGGGGAGCTCGTCCTGGCCGACCCGGGCACCGACCCCACTTTCTTCATCGGCAACCTGGACGGCCGCCCAGCGCCGCTGGGCGAGCCGTGGCACACCGGCGACCGGGTCAGGCGAGACGCCGACGGATACCTGTACTTCGAAGGTCGGACGGACGACGTGATCATCTCCGCCGGATATCGGATCGGACCATTCGAGGTCGAGTCGGCGCTCGTGTCCCACAGCTCAGTGGCCGAGGCGGCGGTCGTCGGCGTGCCCGACGACGAGCGCGGCTCGCTGGTCAGGGCCGTCGTCGTGCTGCGGGAGGGGTACGCCCCGAGCGACGACCTCGCCCGCGAGCTTCAGGAGCACGTCAGAGCTCAGACCGCCCCATACAAGTACCCGCGAATCGTCGAGTTCGCCTCCGAGCTGCCGAAGACGGCGAGTGGAAAGGTGCAGCGCGCGCTGTTGCGAGCGGAGCCGCCGGCGCCGCTACGCTGGAATCATGAGCGCTGATGGGACGTCGATGAACGACGGCGACGGGCGGCCGGTGAACGATCGCGACGGGCGGTCCGCAGGCGACGACGAAGGGCGGCCCGTAGTCGGAATCTGTACCAGCCTGACCAACGCCCGGTGGGGGGTCTGGAACCAGCGCGCCGCGCTGCTGGCTTTCGGCTACATAGCGGCGATCCAGCGGGCTGGAGGTCTGGCCGTGATGATCCCCCCCGACGTTCGGCTCGAGCAGGATCCCGACGAGATGCTCGATCTGATCGACGGGTTGATCCTGGCGGGTGGCGAGGACGTCGACCCGGCCGCGTATGGCGCCGGGCGCCACCCCATGACCAGGCACACGGTCCCCGAGCGCGACCGGGTTGAGCTAGCGCTCTCCCGTCGCGCGATCGAGCGCGACATTCCGGTGCTCGGGATCTGCCGAGGGATGCAGCTGATGAACGTCGCGCTCGGCGGAACGCTGCACCAGCATCTGCCCGACGAGGTCGGCCACGAAGACCACCGGCGATTTCCCGGGAGCTTCGACGGCGCCGATCACGACGTGCGCCTGCGCG
The DNA here is from genome assembly GCA_955652345.1 of uncultured Solirubrobacteraceae bacterium. Taxonomy (GTDB): domain Bacteria; phylum Actinomycetota; class Thermoleophilia; order Solirubrobacterales; family Solirubrobacteraceae; genus Palsa-465. Next base: position 21,453 of record CATPBV010000112.1, read on the forward strand.
ACGGATCGCTGGCCGCCCGGGCGGCCGGCGAGGAGCTGCACGGCACCAAGTCGCACCATCACCAGGGAATCGACGAGGTCGGCGACGGGCTCGAGGTGAGCGGCTATTCCACGCTCGACGACCTGCCCGAAGCAATCGAAGCGCCGGAGCGCCGGTTCGTCCTAGGCGTCCAGTGGCATCCGGAGGCCGACCAGAGCAGCCGCGTGGTCGAGGCGCTCGTCCGCGAGGCCGCCGCCTATCGCAGCGCTCGCATCCAGGCGCTCCCGGAGACGGCGGGCTAGCGCAGCACTCGCGGCTCGGAGTAGCCCGCCTCGCGGACCGCCCGCGCGACCTCCTCGGCATGGGCCTGCCCGCGCGTCTGGAGCACAAGCTGCACGGCGCTCTCGCGCACGTGCAGGTCGAATCCCTCGCGGATGTGCTCCACATCGACGAGGTTCGCGCGATGCTCGCCCACGACCGAGAGCAGTCCGGCGAGCGCGCCCGGGCGATCCGGCAAGCTCGCAAGCAGCACAAGACGCCTCCCGGCCTGGCTCTCGTGGTGACGGGTGATGTCGGCAAGGAGCCCGGCGTCGACGTTGCCGCCGGACAGCACGACCACGGTGGTGCCCTCGCCGCGCGGGATCACCTTTCCACCTAGCAACGCAGCGACGCCGACCGCCCCCGCGCCCTCCACGACGAGCTTCGCTCGCTCGAGCAGGAACACCATCGCCTCCGCGACGTCGTCCTCCGAAACGACGGCGATCTGGTCGACCCAGCGCTCGACAAGACCGTATGTCAGTCCTCCCGGCTGCTTCACCGCGATCCCGTCGGCGATTGTCAGCGACGGGGCCACCGCGACCGGCGCTCCGGCCTCGAGCGAGCGCGGATACGGGGCGAAGCTCTCGACTTGGACGCCGATCACCTCGACCTCGGGCCGGTGGGACTTGAGCGCGATCGCGAGACCGCTTGCCAGGCCGCCGCCCCCGACCGGCACGATCGCAGCCGTGATGTCCGGCACCTGGGCGAGCAGCTCCAGTCCCAGCGTTCCCTGTCCGGCGATCACGTCTGGATCGTCGAACGGATGGACGAACGCGAGACCCTCCCGGATCGCGCACTCCCGTGCGGCGGTGAGCGAGTCCTCGACGGTCACACCGACCAGGTGCACCTGGGCGCCGAGCTCGGTGGCGGCCTCGACCTTCGCGATCGCGGCCGCCTCCGGCATGTACACCACGCAACGCACCCGGCGCGCCCGCGCGGCGTAAGCCAGGGCCTGGGCGTGGTTACCCGCGCTCGCGGTCACCACGCCGTCCGCGCACGCGTCTCCAAGGGCGGCGATCTTAGCCAGGCCGCCCCGAAGCTTGAAGGAGCCAGTTCGCTGGAGGTTCTCCGCCTTCAGCGCGACGGTCACGCCGGTGCGCTTGCTGAGCGTGCTCGAACTGAGCACGGGCGTCTCGCGTACCACGCCCGCTCCCGCCTCCGCCGCCCGCTCGATGTCTGCGAGCGAGACCGCGTCGCCCCGGCGCGGATGCTTTCTCAGGGCAGCGCCACCACGGCGTCGATCTCGACCATTGCCCCTCTCGGCAGCGCCGCGACGCCGATCGCGACCCGGGCCGGTGGATCTGACTCGAAGAACGACTCGTACACCTCGTTGACCTCCGCGAACGAGGTCATGTCGGTCAGGTAGACCGTCATCCGGACTGCGTCGCCGAGCGTGGCGCCCGCGGCGTGGCACACGGCCGCGAGGTTCTCGAGACAGCGCCCCGCCTGGGCGCCCGGCGTTGCCCCGACGATGTCCCCGGTCCGGGGATCGAGCGGGATCTGGCCGGAGCAGAACAGGAGGCTGCCCGCGCGCATCGCATGAACGTACGGACCAACCGCCGCGGGAGCGTCCGGCGCGCTTACCGACTCACGATGTGCTGACAACTGATCTCCTCCTCGTCGCGCAGTCGCACAAGCGTATTGGCCATGCTCGCGCAGCGGTAGCCCGCCTGAGGCCGGGTAGCCTGCTCTTGTGCCAAATCGCCTCGCCGCGGAGAGCTCGCCGTACCTACTCCAGCACAAGGACAATCCGGTCGACTGGCATGCGTGGGGCAATGAGGCGCTCGAGCGCTCGCACGCCGAGCAGAAGCCGCTGCTGGTCTCGATTGGCTATTCGGCCTGTCACTGGTGCCACGTGATGGAGCGGGAGTCCTTCGAGGATCCGAACATCGCGACGCTGATGAACGATCACTTCGTGTGCATCAAGGTCGATCGCGAGGAGCGGCCCGACGTCGACGCCGTCTGCATGGAGGCATGCCAGGCGATGACCGGTCATGGCGGCTGGCCGCTGAATGCGTTCCTGACCCCGGATCGCGTTCCGTTCTACGCCGGCACGTACTTCCCGCCCGAGTCAAGGAGCGGGATGCCGAGCTGGAGCATGGTGCTGGAGGCGGTGGCGAAGGCGTGGGCGGAGCGCCGCGGCGACGTCGTGCGCCAGGGGGAGACGCTGGCGCAGTCGCTGCGCGCCACGGCCGCGCTAGAGGCCTCGAAGGACCCGATCCGCGAGGCGGAGCTGTCCGAGGCAGTGTCGTCGCTCGCGACCCACTACGACCGCGCGAACGGGGGATTCGGCAGGGCTCCGAAGTTCCCGCAGGCGTCGGTGCTCGAGCTGCTGCTTGCGCGCGGCGAGGGCACGATGTCGCTCGCGACGCTCTCAGCAATGGCGCGTGGAGGGATCTACGACCAGGTCGGCGGCGGGTTCTCGCGGTACGCGGTCGACGCGACGTGGACGGTCCCCCACTTCGAGAAGATGCTCTACGACAACGCGCTCCTGGCCCGTGCCTACCTCCACGGCTGGCTCCTCTCGCGAGACGAGCTGTTGCGCAGGGTGTGCTGTGAGACGCTCGATTGGGCGCTTCGCGAGATGCGGGGACCCGAGGGTGGGTTCTACTCGGCGCTCGACGCCGACTCGGAGGGCGTCGAGGGGAAGTTCTACGTGTGGACGACCGAACAGTTGCGGTCGGTCCTCGGCGCCGAGCTCGCGCAGGATGCAATCGCCCACTTCGGCGCGACCGAGCGAGGAAACTTCGAGCACGGACTCAACGTGCTCGAGGGCCGTGGACCAGAACCCGAAAGGCTCGCCGAGATCCGCGCCAAGCTGTACGAGGCGCGCTCTCAGCGCGTGCGTCCGGGCCTCGATGACAAGCGGCTGACGTCGTGGAACGCGCTGATGATCGCCGCACTTGCGGACGCTGGAGCGGTCCTTGGACGCCTGGACTATCTCGAGGCCGCTGGTGCTTGTGGGTCGTTTGTACTGGCCGAGCTTCGCGACGGCGACGGCCGACTGCTTCGCACCTGGAAGGACGGACGCGGACGGATCGCCGCATACCTCGAGGATCATGCGTTCCTGCTCGAAGCGATGCTGACGCTGTACGAGAGCACGTTCGATGCGCGCTGGTACGAGGAGGCGGTCGGCCTCGCGGAGGCGATGATCGCGCTGTTCGCCGATCCTGAGCGCGGCGGGTTCTTCACCACGGCGCGGGACGGTCAGCAGCTGCCCGGGCGCCGCAAGGATCTCGAGGACTCGCCGATCCCGTCGGGCAACTCGGCGGCGGCGTTCGGGCTCCTGCGCCTTGCGGCCCTGTCGGGCGAGAGCCGGTACGAACGCGAGGCGCTCGGGGTGCTCCGACTGATGCATCCGCTCGCGATGCGCCACCCGCTTGCGTTCGGCCACCTCCTACGAGCGATCGACTTCTACCTCGCGCCGGTGAAAGAGGTCGCAATCGTCGGACCCGAGGCGGAGGCTCAGGCGCTCGCGCGGGTCGTGCGCAGCCAGCTCCGGCCTCATCTGGTGCTGGCGGGAGGGGCTGGGACTGCGGCGGCAGGAAGTGGCGTGGGTGCCGGCGACGGCGTCCCGCTGCTCGCCGGCAGGACCCCGCTCGATGGCCATGCGGCGGCCTACGTATGCGAGCACTTCGCCTGTCGTGCCCCGGTCACCAGCCCGGAGGAGCTGGCGGCCGCGCTGTAGCCGCTCAAATTACACAAAAACGACACATTCCTTCCCAAATCGGGTAGGGTGAGCGCGTCCCAGTGCCCGCACTGGAGCGTGGAGCGACGGGGGACCGCGTCGCCGCCGATACGACCTCCGCAGGAAAGGGATGTGTATGCGAAGAAGGGTCTTGCCTTGGCTGTGCGGCGCAGTCGCGATGAGTGCAGCGCTACTGAGCCCCGCGGCGGCGTCCGCCGCATCGCAGACTTGCAAGGGAACCGTCGAGCATCCGGGGGTGTTGGCCGGCACCTACGCCGGTGACGTCCGAATCGAGGGCGTGTGCTTCGTCAACGCTGGCCCGGCTAAGGTCGAGGGCTCGTTGACCCTGCGGGACGGAGCTGTCCTCGTGGCAACGTTCGGGTTACACGACTCGAGCCTTAGCGTGAAGGGAAACATCCGCGTCGAGCGGGGCGCGACCGCGTTCCTGGGCTGTGAACCAGGACACTCGACGTGTCTCGATGACCCCAACCCGAACAGCCCGACACTCTCGAGCGCTGATCACATCGGCGGGAATCTCACCGAGACGCAACCACTCGGCGTGATCGTTCACGACAGCACGATCGGCGGCAGCGTGACCGAGGTTGGTGGGGGTGGCGGGTTCAACTGCACGCCGTCGGGAGTCTTCACGGTGTTCAAGTCGCCGGTCTACAGCGCCGTCGAGGACAGCACCGTCGGCGGCAGCCTGGTCGTCAGGGATCTGCACTCCTGCTGGCTAGGGGTGGCGCGGGTGCGCGTCGGCGGGAGCATGCGCTTCATCGACAACCACTTCGCCGATCCGGACGCGATCGAGATCCTCTCGAACCACGTCGGCGACGATCTCGCATGCTTCGGAAACAGCATGGTCTGGGACAGCGTCGAGACCAGCCAGACCGGAGCGACGTATCCACGCGCTCCGCAGCCGAACTCGGTCGAGGGCAAGCGCCTCGGCCAGTGCGTGCTGGCGAGCCCGCCGACGGACTCGAGCCCGCCGGGCCCCGGGCCGTTCTAGCCGAACAAACGTAGGGGTCGCGATGTAGACCCCCGGTCTCCTCCGCCCACCGGAGAGACCGGGGGTCTCATCCGAGCTTGGTTACAGCACCGGCAGGTAGCGCTCGAGCTCCCAGGGCGTCACCTGCACGCGGTAGTCCTCCCACTCCTGGCGCTTGATCTCGATGTAGCGGTTGAACATGTGCTCGCCGAGCGCCCGGAGCACGAGCTCCGATTCGGCGGTGAGCTCGATCGCCTCGCCGAGAGTCTCGGGAAGCTGCTCGATCCCCAGGCGCCGGCGCTCGTCGGGAGCGAGGTGGTAGAGGTTCTTCTCCATCGGATCGGGCAGCTCGTAGCCGTGCTCGATCCCCTCGAGCCCGGCGTGCAGGAGGACCGCGAAGGTCAGGTACGGATTGCACGCCGGGTCGGGACACCGGAGCTCGCAGCGGGTGGTCCGCTCCCGGCCGGGGTGATAGAGGGGCACCCGCACGAGCGCCGAGCGGTTGCGGCGCGACCACGCGACGTACACGGGCGCCTCGTAGCCCGGGACCAGCCGCTTGTAGGAGTTGACCCACTGGGCGAAGATCGAGCAGATCTCACGCGCGTGCCGGAGCTGTCCGGCGATGAACGCCTTCCCGATGTCCGAGAGGAAGAACTCATCGTCCGGGTCGTAGAAAGCGTTGCGCTCGCCCTTGAACAGCGACTGGTGTGTGTGCATCCCGGAGCCGTTCTCGCCGAACAGAGGCTTCGGCATGAAGGTCGCGTGAAGTCCGTACTTCATCGCGTACTCCTTGACCGTGATCCGGTAGGTCATGCAGTCGTCGGCCATCTTCAGGGCATCGGCGTAGCGCATGTCGATCTCGTGCTGGCTCGGGCCGACCTCGTGATGGGTGTACTCGGTATGGATCCCGAGCTGCTCGAGCGCGAGCACCGTCTCGCGCCTGAGATCCGACCCGGCGTCGAGTGTGGTCAGGTCGAAGTAGCCCCCCTTGTCGAGCACCTCCGTCGACTTGGAGTCGCGGAAGTAGAAGTACTCGAGCTCGGGTCCGACGTAGTAGTGGTCGAATCCCATCTCGCCGGCGCGATCGAGCGCCCTGCGCAGGACGTGCCTCGGGTCTCCTTCGTACGGCGTGCGCTCCGGAGTGATGATGTCGCAGAACATCCGCGCGACGCCCGCGCCCGCGTCCTGTGGACGCCACGGAAGCACCGCAAACGTCGCCGGGTCGGGGCTCGCAATCATGTCCGACTCCTCGATCGCGTTGAAGCCGGTGATCGACGAGCCGTCGAAGCCCATACCTCCTTCGAACGCTTCGCCAAGCTCCGTGGCGTTGATCGAGAACGCTTTCAGCTGGCCGAGGATGTCCGTAAACCACAGCCTGATGAAGCGGATCTCTCGCTCCTCAACAAGGGAGGAGACGTCCTCTGCGGTCAGCGGGCGCGGCACGGTGCTCATCGGGCGGCGAACGTTACTTGCTTGCGGGCGGTCGGACCGGTGCCTATCGTGCTCGGCGATGACCGTGACGAGACACGGGCCCGGACGTACTACGGGCGTGAGGCGTTACACGGCGGTTCTCCTGGCGGTGCCGGTGCTGACGGCGTGCGGCTCCTCGGTGGCCGCCTCGGCCTCCCCCGGCCCAAGCCAGGCCCCGGCCGCTCGGTGCGGCGCGGCAAGCGGGCGAACTCTCGCGGCGAGCCCCACCGCGCGGGTGTACGTCGCCCACGGCGTCGTCTACGTCTGCGCAACGCGGACGAGCAAGGTATATCGCCTGGGAAGCGCCCAGTCCTGCTTCGTCGAGCCCCGAATCGGTCCGGTCACGCTCGCCGGCCGGATCGCCGCCTATTCGCAGGTGCGCTGCGGCGTCGACACGGCCTCCTCACAGGTCGTGGTCAGAGACCTCGCTGACGGCAAGGTGCTGATGAGCCACCCAGCAATCTCGCACGTGCCGGGACCTGAGTCGTTCGAGTCGGTGCACACGATCGTTGCCAAGCGCGACGGGTCGATCGCCTGGTTGGCAGGCGTCTCATCGATCGGGCGTCCTACCGAGCTTTTCGAGGTTCATCGAGTTGACCGGCAAGGCTCGGCGCTGCTCGACTCCGGCGGCGCTATCGCGCCCGGATCGCTCCGGCTGCACGGCTCGACCGTGACCTGGCGGGACCGTGGGAAGTCCCGGAGGGCAGCGCTGAATTAACGCCGCTGAGCCCCTGGCGTGCTCAGACCCGCGCCTCGACGCGGTGGCGGCCAAGCCAGCGAGTGGCCCACCGCTCGAGCTCCGAGAGAGCCGGGTGGAGCTCGCGGCCCATCCGCGACAGCGAGTACTCGACCCGCACGGGCGGGCCGGAGAGCACCCTGCGGGAGACGATGCCCCGCGCCTCGAGCTGCTTCATCCGCTCGGACAGCAGCCGATCGGACAGCTCGGGAACCGCTTGAGCGATCTCCGAGAAGCGCAGAGGACCATCCATCAGGACCCGCAGGATCGCGCCGGTCCAGCGACGGCCTACCAGCTCAACCGCCTCGTGATAGAGCGGACAGCACCCCGGCGATCGCGTCTCCCCGTTGGCCTGAGCGGAGTACTCGACGCCGTTCATATGAGATGAAGCTTACGCTGCTCGCAGCGCCCGCGAGGCCTCGCTGGATCCATCCACCGGGACTTCGCCCGCCACGTTGACCATCGCGGTGAAGGCTTCGAGTGCGACCGCGGCGATCGCTTCAAGCAGCTGCTCGTCGTCCCAGCCGGCCTCGCGCGCCTCCTCGTGGAGGTGCATCGGAGCGCGCCCCCCGTTCTCCAGCAAGGCTTGCAGGTAGCGCAGCAGAGCCGCCTCGCGTGGATCCTTGGAGTTGAACTGGCGGGCCAGGGCGACCTCATCCAGGGCGAGCCCGGCGCCGCGGGCCGTTCTGGAGTGCATCGCAATCCCCGGCTCGGAGGCATAGTGCTCGGCCACGGCGAGCGCGATGCGCTCGAGCGTCGCTAGCTTCAGCTGGCCGTGGCGCAGCTCCGACCGGAATCGGGCATACGCCCGGAGCGCGGCGGGCGATCCCGCCAGTACGCCGAGGAAGTTCGGGAGCTGCCCCCCGGTCGCCAGGGCGCCCCGAAGAACGGGGACTGAGCCTGCCGGGGCCGTCAGGTCGTCGTGTATCTGGAATCTGCTCATTGCGTTCTTCATTTGGACCACCACCGGGTCTCAGGACGGCTTTGCCTCCTGGCCCTTCACTTTCAAGACCAACTTACGTCCTGTAAGTGTAGGTACCCCGTCCCGTGTGTACAAGTGTTTTTTTCGTTGTCTTAGGCGTGCCTTCGGCGTCGCCACCGTGCGACCTCGCCGCTATCACCTAGGACGCGCTCAGCCGCTCAACTATTCCCGTTATACGTGCGCTAGTAAACGTCTGATGACAGGTTCTTCGGAGATTCATAAGCGCGGTGCGCGCAATCTCTGAGGATCTGCTTGCCGCGACTGCGCGCTCGACCGCCGGCGACCGCGCCGCGCCTGCGCCGCGCCTGCGCCGGATCGCCGCTGGATGCGCCGCGCGCTAGTAGCCGCGCGTGCGGCGGGGCGATGCGACGGCGACGGATCGCGACGCCGCGGCGGTCGCCAGGTGCGCGGGCGCCCGGCCCGTCGACCGCGTGCTGACCGCGCGGAGCACAGCGGCGTGGGAGCTCGCCGCCGCGACGACCACAAGCATGATCCCCAGCATGACCGCCCACATCGCTGCCCTGTCCGCCCTGAACCCCGGACGCTGATGACGCGGCTGGGCGGGACGGCGCCGTGACTGCCCGGTGGTCCACGGGAGGTTTCGCTCAGCGCCGTAGCCTCGGATCGTGACCGTCCGTCGACCGGGCACACCCTGGCCGGGTCGGCTTGAAGGTTCAGGCTGACGCAGGCTCGCTGCGGCGCTTCGGGCCGCGGCCGGGGCGCGGTGGCCATTGGCAACGGTCGTCCTGCCGTTGCCGTTGATGGTCCGGCCGCTGCCGTTGCTACCGCCGCCGTTCCGGCCGTTGCCGACGACGCCGTTGCCGTCGGCGCTCCGGCCCTTGCCGCCGGTTATCCGCCGTCGCGGGAAGTCGAAGTCGGCGAACGCGTCTGGGGCAAAATCCTCGTCCCAAACCCTGCCGTCGTCCGACAGGCCACGCCCAGCAGAAGCGCTCTTGCGCGCCATCCTACCTCTCGTCCTCTTTCTCGGGCTTACGGGGTTAGCTGACGGGCTCGCGCCGAAAGAGCGGCGCTACGCACGAGGCGATTGGCCCCAACAACTTGGGTCCCCCGCTTCCTGCCGCCGTTGTAGTTAGGCGGAGCGGGAATTCAGCGTTTACGGCGCGGCATCCTACCAGTGGCGCCGGTCGCAAGCGTTACTCCTTGCCGGCCACCTTGGCGACGAAGCTCGCGACCTCCTGCGCCTGCTTCCCCTGCAGGATGAGGGGCGGCATCGTGCCCTGGCCCAGACACGTCGCCGCCGTGTCGGTGGGCGGCGGACTCTGGAAGCACCCGTTGGCGATCGTGTGCAGCACGAGGTCCTGCGACGGCTGGATCGTGTCGAGGTTCGGTCCCACCTTGCCGACCGCATTGGCGGCGGCCAGGGTGTGGCACACCCCACAGTGCTGGCCGAACAGCTCGCGCCCGATCTTCTCGGCTGAGGTGAGCTTGATCCCGCCGACTTGGCTGCTCGCGTTCGCACTATTGCCCGCAAGGAAGACGAGCGGGATCCCCGCACCGAAGCCGACGTACACCAGCACGAAGATGGTCGCCAGAGCCTTACGTCCACCGCGAGTCTGGGTCTGGATGGTCGCCCGAGCGCCGGCAGGTCCGCCGCGGGCCGCGACAAAGAACACGACGAACCCGAGCACTGCCCAGAACGCGCAGAAGAGGGCGACCGCAAGCACTGCGCGGGGACCTTACCGTGCAGCAGGACGGGATGGCTGGGATGGGGTTTCTCAGCGTCTTCGCCCGGAGGCGAAGCTCATCACCGGCGGCGCAACGGCGCGGAAGTCCTCGGCTTCGCCGGAGCCGCCCGCGGCCACGCGTCGCCCGGCTTTGGCCGCTTCGCGGGCGGTCGCTAGCTCGCGCTCGTCGAGCGGCGAGAAGTCCTTGACCTCCGCAACCAGCTGGTCCGGCGCCACAATCGACCCCACTCGGTCCACCAGCACGCTGATTGCTCCTCCGGCTGCCGGCAGACGCTCGAGCTTGCCGTCGACGAGCATCAGCGGCTCCGTTCGGACGGTCAGGCGGTGGCGCTCGTACAGGTCCGGCGGAATGATCAGATTGATCGTCCCGTGCTCGTCCTCCAGCAGCACGAACACGATCCCGTTGGCGGTGCCCGGGCGCTGGCGCGCCACCACCAGGCCCCCGATCCGCACCCGGGTCCCGTGCCGGAGGGTCTCCAGGTCGCGGCTGGTCACGGCGTTCGCCGGAAGCCGGTCTCGGAGCAGCGCCAGTGGATGGGAGCCGGTCGTCAGCCCCGTCGTCCGGTAGTCGGCGAGCATCCTCTCCCACGAGGAGAGCTTGCGAAGCTCGGGCGGCGCCGGAAGGTCGAGGGGAAGGGCCAGCTGAATCCCGCCGGGGACGGTTGTGCCGGGCGTCGCAACGCCGAGCTGCCAGAGGGCAATCCGCCGCGCCGACCCTGGCTGCCCTCCTGCGTCCACAAGCGAGTCGCATGCCCCCGACCAGGCGAGCAGCTCGAGCGAGGCGGCGCTCGAGCCGGCACGCGAGGCCAGATCCGAGAGGCTGCGAAAGCGGCCGCCGGACTGGCGCGCGGCGACCAGCTCTCGCACTTCCTGCTCGCGGACGCTCCGCACATACCCGAGGCCGATCCGAACCCGGCCGCTCGTCCGATCCGCGTCTGCATCCCGCTGTTCTGAGCCTTCCCGCTCGAGCTCGCATTCGGCCGCGCTCTCGTTGACATCGGGCGCCAGCACCTCGATCCCGCGACGCTGCGCCTCGTGCACGAGCGCGTCAGGGGGATAGAAACCCATCGGCTGCTCGTTCAGCAGCGAGCACAGAAACTCGGGGCCGTGATGAACTCGAAGCCACGTGGACTGGTAGGCGAGCAGCCCGAATGCCGCCCCATGGGCCTTGGGAAAGCCGAAGCCGGAGAAGCCCTGGACCATCGAGAAGACGCGCTCGGCGGTTGCCTCGTCCACTCCATGCTTGCGGCGCGCGCCGCTGACGAAGCGCTTGTGGTAGGCCTCGATCGCCGCCTCTGAGCGCTTACGGCTCATCGCCCGCCGCAACCCCTCGGCCTCGCCGGGAGAGAAGCCTGCAAATGCGATCGCGACCTCCAGCACCTGGTCCTGGAAGATGATCGTGCCAAGCGTCTCGCGGAGCACCGGCTCGAGCGAGGGATGCTCGTACGGGACTTGATAATCAGGGTCGACGCGCAGCCGCTGACGGCGGGCGATATAGGGGTTGACGGCCCCGCCTTGGATCGGGCCCGGCCGGACGATCGCAACCTGGATCGTCAGGTCCTTCAGATTCTCGGGTCGCGTCCGGTGAAGCGACTGCATCTGGGCGCGGCTCTCGATCTGGAACACCCCGGTCGTGTCGGCGTTCTGGATGCACTCGTAGGTCGCGGGGTCGTCGTAGGGAATCTGCGAGAGATCGATCCGCTCATCTCGAGTACGTGCGATCAGCTCCACCGTCCGCTCGACCGCCGAGAGCATCCCAAGTCCCAGCAGGTCGATCTTGAGAAAGCCGGCGTCAGCACAGGAGTCCTTGTCCCAGTGTGCGATCTGCCTGCCCTCCATCGCGGCAGGGACGATCGGGCAGCAGTCGATGAGCGGGCGCGTCGAGATGATCATCCCGCCCGAGTGCTGGGAGAGGTGGCGGGGCAGCCCATGGGCCTTCGCAGCAAGCCGTGCAAGCCAGGCCCAACGGCCGGTGGAGCCCCGGCCGGTATTGGTCAAGGCACTCTCGATGTCCTTGGCAACCTGGCGGGCGTCCCAACCCTCGCTGCCGCGAGCGACTCGCTCGATCTCGCCGGGCGGCAGCCCCAGCGCCTTGCCGAGCTCACGAATCGCGCCGCGCGCACGGTAGGTGGGAAACGCGGCGACCAGCGCCGAGCGGTCGTGCCCATAGCGCTCGTGCACGCGCGGGATCAGCTTCTCCCTGATATCCCGCGGGAAGTCCAGGTCGATGTCGGGAAGCGCGGTCAGCTCCTCGTTCAGGAAGCGCCCGATCAGGAGCTCATTGGCGATCGGGTCGACGTGCGAGAGCCCGGTCAGGTAGCAGACGATCGAGGACACGCTCGAGCCGCGGCCGCGGCCGGGCGGCAGCAGCGCGCGGGCGCTGTCCGGCCCTCGCACCTCCACCGCGACCTCGCGCGCCAGCTCGAGCATGTCGTGGTGAAGCAGGAAGAAGCCTGGGAGGTGGAGCTTCTCGATGATCCGAAGCTCTTCCCGCACTCGCCCTTCCGCTGTCTCTCGAATCGACGCGGACGCGTCTCGGTAGCGGTCGCTCACGCGCGCCTGGCAGAGCTCGGACAGCTTGCCCATCGCCTTGCCGTCCTCGGCTCCGGGATATCTGTAGCCGAGGTCGTTTGTCAGGTCGAAGCGCAACCTTCCGGCGAGGGCGGCGGTCTCGGCCACCGCATCCGGATGCTCGGGAAAGCGGGCCGCCATCGCCTCGGGTGAGGCGAGCACGTGGCTGAAGTTTCCGCGCCGCTGCGGCTCTGAGGCATCGAGCGTGGTGTGCAGACGTACCGCCACAAGCGCGTCCTGCAAGGGAGCACGCGAGCGAGAGTGGGCGTGGACGTTGCCGGTGGCCACGCACGGGACGCCGAGCCTGGCAGCCAGCCCGGCCAGCCGCCGGTTACGGTCGCGATCGTCGCGCAGAAACGGCCGCTGCAGCTCGATCCGCATCCGGTCTGATCCGAACGCCTCGAGGAGTGCCCTCAGCGTTGGCTCGTCGTGAACGCCGCGCAGCGCGCACCCGCTCAGGCACACGAGCCCCTGGGCATGGGCGAGGACGTCGCTGAGATCCACATACGCTTGCGAGGGTGGCCCCGGCTTCTCGCGCGTGTGCGCGTGCGCGCGGGTCAAGAGGCGACAGAGATTCGACCAGCCACAGGCGTCTTCGACGAGCAGCGTCAGATGGCGGCCCTCGCGCTTGCGGCCCGCTCGGCATCCTGCCTCGCCTGATTGGGCCGCGCGCGAGTCATCCGGCTCGAGATCGATCTCGGCTCCATGAATCGGTCTCAGCCCAAGCGCCCGCGCTGAGACGGCGAACTCCATCGAGCCAGAGACCGAGTTGTGGTCGGTCAGCGCGAGCGTCCCATGCCCGAGCTCGAGCGCCGCCGGGACCAGCTCATCCGGCAGCGAAGCCCCATCGAGGAACGAGAAGGCGGAGTGGCAGTGGAGCTCAACGTAAGCCATGCGAACGTATGTTCCCACACGAGGCGGCGCCCACGAACAGTTTCGCGAAGGGGCTTGACAACTTATTAGTGACTGCTAAGCTATCGCCTAGTTAGCACTCACTAAGGAGAGATGATGAATTCTCAAACGAACTCAACGCGCCGCGGCTGGACCCTCGCGATCGTCTCGATCGCGCTGTTCATGGTGGTCCTCGACAACCTCGTCGTGAACGTGGCCCTCCCCAGCATCCACCAGGATCTGGGCGCCTCGATCCAGTCGCTCGAGTGGACCGTCAACGCGTACATCCTCGCCTACGCAGTGCTGCTCCTGACCGGCGCGGTTCTGGGAGACCGCTTCGGCCGCAAGCGCATGTTCATCGCAGGCGTCTCACTGTTCACCCTCTCCTCGGCGGCCGCGGCGCTCGCGCCCTCGATCGGTCTGCTGATCCTCGCACGCGCAATTCAGGGCATCGGCGCGGCGATCGTGACGCCGCTGACTCTGACCCTGCTCGCCGACGCATTTCCGCCCGAGCGCCGAGGGGTGGCTCTCGGCGTGTGGTCGGGTATCTCAGGAATCGCCGTTGCCCTCGGACCGCTCGTCGGTGGCGCCGTCGTGCAGGCCGCTTCATGGCATTGGATCTTCTGGATCAACGTCCCGATTGGGGTGGCCCTGGTTCCGCTGGCCGCCCGCAGGCTCTCCGAGAGCCGCGGCGCGCAGCGCGGGCTTGACCTCACCGGCCTTGCGCTCGGCTCGAGCGGACTGTTCGGGATCGTCTACGGGCTGATTCGCTCGCAGTCCCTGGGCTGGGGCAGCACGGAGGTGCTCGCCGCCCTGATCGCGGGTGCGATTCTCCTGGTCGCGTTCATCGTCTACGAGCTCCGCACCACGGACCCGCTGCTGCCGATGAGCTTCTTCCGTAATCGCGCGTTCGTCGTGACCAACGCGGTTTCCCTGGCGATGTACTTCGGGATGTTCGGCTCGATCTTCTTCCTGAGCCAATTCCTCCAGAACGTCCTGCACAACTCGCCGCTCCAGGCAGGCGTAAAGCTGCTGGCGTGGACGGGAGCAACGATGGTCGTCTCGCCACTCGCCGGCTTCTTCTCGGAGCGGTGGGGAAGCCGCTGGTTCATGGTCGCGGGGCTGGGCCTCCAGGCTCTCGCGCTCGGCTGGCTCGCCCAGCTCGCTGGACTCCATACGACCTACACCAGCATGATTGGCCCGTTCGTGCTCGCCGGTTCGGGAATGGCGCTCGTGTTCGCGCCGGCCGCCAACGCGGTCCTGTCCTCGGTGCACATCGATCAGACCGGTCAGGCCTCGGGCGCCACAAACGCGATCCGGGAGCTCGGAGGAGTCCTCGGCGTGGCCGTTCTCGCAACCGTGTTCACGAGCACCGGCAGCTATGTGTCACCGCAGGCGTTCGTGAACGGCATGGTGCCGGCGGTGTGGGTCGGAGCCGGCGTGCTCGCTGCCGGCGCACTGCTTGCGGCCGTGCTCCCGTTCACCACAAGGACCTCGCTCGCCCAGGTCCCCTCGGATGTGGCCGAGCTCGCCGGGGCAGCCGCGTGAGTGCGTACGATCGAGGTGCGCGCATGACCACCCCCGGCACCGAGCAAGTCAGCCCTCGCCGTCAGCGCGTCCCCGCCGCTCAGCGGCGGGACGCGCTCGTCGAGGCGGCTGTGCACGAGTTCGCCCAGGGCGGACTCCATGGCACGCCGGTCGACCGGATCGCTCGACGCGTCGGCGTGGCGCAGCCGTACGTGTTCAGCTTGTTCGGGAGCAAGCGCGACCTGTTCCTGGCAGCCGTCGATCGCGACTTCGAGGCCGTCTCGGAAACGTTCAGTCGCGCCGCTGCGGAGTTCGATCCCACGACCGCCGAACCCGACATGGACGTGCTGAAGGCGATGGGGCGCGCCTATGTCGAGCTGCTCTCCTCAGACCGCGACTACCTGATGCTCCAGCATCAGGCATACGCGGCGTGCGATGACGAGACGATTCGCGATCACGTTCGCGCGCGTTACGCGGGACTCGTGCGGCATGTGGAGCGGCTGTCCAGCGCCGAGCCCGAGCGGATCGACGAGTTCTTCCGCAACGGCATGTGGCTCAACGTGGCCGCCGCGATGGGCGTCGAAGACCTGTCCGTCGGCTGCGAATGGATCCGCGCCGAGGGGCTGAGCGCGAGCGAGTCGTAGCCGCCGAGCGCTAGCGAGCCGGAGCTGCCGCGAGCGCGAGGTCGCGCTGGGGATCGATCCCCCATCGCCGGGCCACGTCCTCGAGGTTCTGATCGAGAGCCCAGCGGTCGGGCTTGGAGTCGCCCGTGTAGTCGGGGCTGGCTCCTTTCAGGGCCATGCAGCCGGTGTTGTCACCAAGCCTACGGATCGCTTCCACGTCGGCCGATGAGAGCCGCCGCTCCCGCGGGAGCGCCGCAAGCTCGGCACGCTTCTCCTCGACCGGCCGCGCCTCGGCGCCGAGCTCCTGAATCAGCGTCGGAACCACGCACTGCACCGCGTCGTGGGCCAGATTCCACTGGCATGCGAGCTGGATCATCGACAGCCCTGCCCGCTGCGCGATCGGCCGCATCGCCTCCATGCGCTCGCGCCCGGCCTCGATCCAACCGACTGGCCTGAAGCTGCGATGGTCCTGCGGCGGGAGCTCCTGACCGGGGATGAGGTCGTCGAAGAACAAGCCGCCGTAGTCGACGACACGAGTGATCACGTTGACCCCCGCCTGCGCCGCCGCGCCGAGACACAGCTCGCCTGGCCACGGCTCGAGCGGATTCAGGATGATCATCGCCCAGTCGATCGCCGTACCGAATCGCTCGAGGCAAGCGATCAGGTCGAGGGTGAAGCCGTTCGCCGGCCCTGGCGCGACGCCGATCATCCGCGTGAGGCCCACGTCCTTCAGGCCCGACATCGCGTCCCACACGGCCTCGGACCGGTAGCCGGTGCGGTCCGGGTTGTGCAGCAGCAGTAGATCGAAGCGATCGATCGCACAGCGCTCGAGGCTGCGTTCGGTCGCCATCCGCAGGTAATCGGCATAGCCGCCCGCATCGCGAAGCTGAGGATCGGTGAACCGCGGGAAGCCCTTGGCGCCGTCCCGCTGGCCGGTATAGAAGTCGTGGCCGACCGCACCCACGACGCAGACATCCTCGCGGCGGGTCCCCGCAAGCGAGCGACCCAACAGCGCGTCCGCATCCCCGAGGCCGTAGACGTCGGCCGTGATCACGGTCTTGATCGACTCATCCGGCGTCAGCAGCGAGATCAGCCGCTCGTCGTCGAGCGCATCGCCGAAGCGCATGAACCGGCCGCCGCTCCAGGTCCCGATCGCGGTCGGTCCGGGATCGACATGCGCGGTCTCCCCCGGATCCACATGACGGGCAGAATCGGTCATCGATCGCCAGTTTAGGTTCGTGGCGAGGTATCTGACGGGATCGGGGCGGTCGGGGGACGAGAGGGACGGCGCGGACGGGAGGCGACGCGTAGCAGCGCTACACGAGCCGAGTGGCCGGGCCGTATCCGCGAAGTCATCCCGGCCGCATCCGGACCGGCAGATACCTCGTCGCGGACCTTGGTTCGTGGCCGTCAGCGCTGCCGCCACCACCTCCCGCTCACCAGATCGTGGAACACGACCTCGTCGCGACCGGCGGTCGTCACCACCTCCCAGTAGCGCCGATGCAGCGGCCTGTCGGTCCACCACCGATCCTCGACCAGCCATGATTCCCGCACCGCATCGATCGAAGTGCCGTCGACCTCAGCGGGCCGGCCTTCCTCGTTGGCGACGACGGTGACGCGGCGCGGAACCGATAGCCGGCGCGGCCCACTCATCTTGTGCCCTCGGCGCTCATTCGAACGGCGTCAGTACCGCGCGCCGCTCGGGGAAGCGCGAGTCGGGGTCAACCTCGAGCACCCGCAGGGCGGCCTCCGATCCAGCGGCCGCGCGCGCCTGGCGGATCGCCTCGCGGAGCCGCGCTGTCCGCGCGGCGGCAGGATCTTCCAACAGAGCGCGCTGATCGCTGGCTGGAGGGCCGAAGGACTCGACCGCCAGCCGCAGCTCCTGCGCCGGAGCCGGCATCAACGAGAGATGGGGGCCCAGCACCAGCCTCATACGCAGCGGATCGGCGAGCGCCTCGCGAAAGACAGCCTGCCTGCGCCAAGTGCCACCCTGTTCGACGAGCACCGCCGAAAGCGCCACCGCCCGCACGGTTCGCCCCCGCCGTTCATGCCGAGCGAGCAGGCGATCGATCAGCAGTCCCAGTGCGCGCTCGAGCTGCATGCCCGAGGCGGCCTCGGGAAGCACGAGCGACTCGCGCAGGAACTCGCTTGCGGGTCGTGGCCGCAACGCGCCGTCGCCGCCCCCAGCCAGCTCGCGAGCGAGCAACCCGGCCGCTCCGAGACGGTCCGCCAGGGCATCGGGCGAAAGGGCCACCAGCTCGCCGAGGGTCCTGATGCCGAGGCGCTCGAGTGCCTCCGGCAGCTCTGCAAGCGCCGGCCGCGCGCGCAGCAGCGCCACCGGCAGTTCAGCCAGGAATGCGCTGGCCTCCTGACGGCCTCCGGTGACGATCACCGGGCGACGTGTTCGCGCCCGTGTCGCCGCGGCCACCGCGGCAAACCGCGACGGCGCCACCCCGTAGCGGGCAGGTACGCCCAGCGCCCGCCGAGCGGCGCTGATCACTCTCTCGATCCGCTCGCGGTCGCCCACGACCCGTGCCCCGTACAGCTTCAGCAGACCGCGAGCGTCGAAGCACACGAGTCCCGGACGCTCGGGCTCTACAGCCGCTCCGATCGACTCGAGGCGCACCAGCAGCCGCTCCCAGGCCTCGGCCACCCCGGCCGGGTCTGGTGGGACCAGCGTCAGCCGCGGGCAGCGCGCAAGCGCCTCGCCCAACCGCATCCCTGGGTGGACGCCGAACGCCTCAGCGGCGAGTGAGACCTCGCCGACCATCTCCTTCGGACCACCTGAGCCAACGTCCGGCGCAAGCGCCGCAGGAACCCTCAGCAGCTCCGCCCGACCGCCGGCGGCAACCGTGAGCTGGAAGCGCGGAAGTAGGACGCAGACGACCATTCCCATGCCGAACACATGTTCGCATAGGCCGCGGACGAACGCCCTGAGTCGACTTCACCCCTAACCCACGGCGCCGGCCCTTCCCGCCGACTCAGCGGGAGGGGCCGGCGCCACGGCCTGGCACTACGCCCCCGCCAGGACCTTCGTTCCCTCGATCTGAACCGCTTGGAGCTCGAGCGGATTCAGACCGAGCAGTTGCAGGATCGTCGGGGCGATCTGGGTGGTCTCGACCTGGTCGGAGACCGTTCCCGACGGGACCGCGCCAGGTGCGTACACGAGGATCGGGACGTTGCGATCCTCGAAACCGGCTCCGCCGTGCTCGGCGATCTTCGCCAGGTGACCGGTGTAGACGACGCCGTGCTGGACGACACCCCAGACGTCGGGGTGGCGCGGGTCAGCGAACGACGTGTGGAAGTACCGAGCCGCCGCTTCGCCCACGAACAGCTCCGTCAGACCGGAGTGCGCGAGTGTCCGCGAAGGTCCGGCCTCGAGCGCGTTGTGCACGTTGTATGTGTTGCCCGTCGCCGAGTGGTTCCAGAGGAAGTCCCTGACGAACTTGAACGCCTCGGGTGTGCGGTAGTTCAGCCACAGCGGGAATGCATCGTCCCTGCTTCCGGCCGCGGTGTTCCCCGGGTCAGCCGCGGTCAGTCTGCCGAGGCTCGGATGCGCCTTGTGCCAGGCATCGTTGAGATGGTCGATGATCGTCCCGTCGTTGAGCCGGGTCAGCGCGAGTGGATCCTGCGGAGACTGGCCGTGCTTGGCGGAGATGATGATCGCCGTCGAGCTCGCGAGTCCGTGCTTGTCGATCTCGACCGCCATCCGCTGGACCTCGTCATTGATGAAGCCGAGCGCGCGGCGCAGGAGCGGGCCCGGAGTCCTGGTTCCAGGGAGGTACCCGCCGTTCAGGCCGTCGGAGTTCGGCAGCTTCTCCGCGGTCGAAACCGTCTGGAAGTTCATTCCGAGGATCGCCGGCACGCCGACCTTCTCGGTGCGGCCGTGGTTGTAGCCGTCGATCCAGTTGAGAACGGCTTCCACCTTGTAGTTGTCGTACTGCATCGTCGCGGCGTTGTCCTGCGTCCAGTCCCCCATGTTCGGGTACGGGCTGCCGTTTGGCAGCAGCGCAGCACTGTTGATCTCAGGCGCGAACAGGTCCTGGATGCCGTTGCCGGACGGGCCGTTCAGGATCTCGTAGGCGACATGCTTGTCCGACCACGCGGTCCGCATCCCGTGGCCGCGGATCACCTCAAAGATCGTGTTGACCTTCAGGTACGTATGTGGGAACACGACCTGGCACGACGCCGGATCGACCGGGAGCTTCGCCTGATCGATCAGCGGCCGCGGCATGCCGGTCAGCTGGAGGATGCTGCCGGGCAGCCCAGAGAGACCCTGTCCGGAATCGATCGACAAGGGGTTCTTGGCGATGACCTCGAAGTAGTTGACCTCAGCGCCGGTCGGCTGTCCGGTGCAGGATGTGGTGCCGGCCGGTAGGAGGTTGTGGTTGTACTCGGCGTCGTAGTAGACGCCTGTGGTCCCGGGATTACCGCCCGTCACCTGGCCGACCATCCCGGGGAACGAGTCGGTCGGGATGGGCGCCCGAGCATTCGAGTACTCGCGACCTCCGCTCATGAGCTTCGCGAGCTCGGACGCAGGGTGAGTGCGTACGTACCACGCAAGGTCTGACTGGTGCAGACCATCGACGGAGATCAGCAGGACGTGCGAAATCTTGCCCGACCCAGCCTTCTTCGAGTGTGCTGATCCCGCCGCGGCTGGAACCCCGATCGCTATCGCCGCGATCGCGGATCCGAGTACGGCGGCCTTCTTCCCTGCGCGCATTGGCGCTCCCTTCGTTCGTTGGCGAGGCCGACGCGAGCGAAGTTATGTGTCGCCGTGCTTGCAAAAGTTGCTCAAGTGTTCACTAGTTGTGCATGTGTTGTGAACGACCGCGCGCGATCGGGGCTTTCGGACGCGCGGCGCGGTGCTACGGTGCCAGCGCATGACCCCCAATCCCGTCGAGCTCGCCGCCCAGGGCGTGCGTACGATCAGAGCGTTCGGCAACCGCATCCCGATCGGCGGCGGCATCATCGCGCCGTCGCTCGATACGGTGGTGACCGGGCGCACGGTGATGATCACCGGCGCCTCGTCGGGCATCGGCAAGGCGGCGGCGATCGAGGTCGGCAAAGCGGGTGGGACGATGCTGCTCGTCGCGCGCTCCGAGGACAAGCTAGAGCAGGTCAAGCGCCAGATCGAGGCGCTCGGCGGCACGGCGTACGTCCACCCGTGCGACCTCACGGACCTCGACGACATCGACCGGATGGCTGACGACGTCCTGTCCGAGCACGGAACGGTCGACGTCCTCGTCAACAACGCGGGCAAGTCGATCAGGCGATCGGTCAATCGCGCGTACGACCGCTTCCACGACTATCAGCGCACCATGCAGCTCAACTACTTCGCCCCGGTCAAGCTGATTCTGAAGCTGCTGCCTGTGATGCGCGAGCGCGGGCACGGGCACATCGTGAACGTCTCGACGATCGGCCTTCAGGTGAACACGCCGAGGTTCTCGGCGTACGTAGCCTCGAAGGCGGCGCTAGATGCCTTCGCGCGCTCGATCGGGTCCGAGATCATCAACGACGGTGTGCACGTGACGACCGTGTACATGCCGCTCGTCCGCACGCCGATGATCGCCCCGACGAAGATGTACAACAACTTCCCGACGCTGAGCCCGGAGGAGGCCGGCCACATGCTCGCCGAGGCCATCCGCAAGCGCCCCAAGCGGATGGCGACAGCGCTCGGCAACCTCGGACAGCTGAGCTACGCGGTCGCGCCCGGTGCCCAGGACCTAGTGGTCAACCGCGCCTACCAGCTGTTCCCCGAGGGCGACAAGAAGGACGCCGCCAAGGAGGCTACGCCCGAGCAGCGAGCGTTCGCTGCCGCCACCCGCGGCGTGCACTGGTAGGCGCGGCGAAACGCTAGTGGCTCGTCGAGCAGGCCTGGATCTTGCTCACGTCGGTGCCGGCCGCCGCCAGGCAAGTGCTGAGGTTGACGGCGCTGGACGGCACGCTCACCCCGGACTGCTTGTTGGCGTTATTCAGCACCTGCTGGAGCTGCTTTTCGCTCTGAGTTACGGCGTTGTTGGCCGCGTCGTGGTTGGGTTTGATGACCGTGAAGTACACGACGCCGAAGATCGCCAGCGACACCACGGCCGCGATCAGGCGATATCTAAGACTGTTGACGATGACGTACATGCTCTGAGCCCCCGATGGTTGAGTTGGCGGACCCCTACTTCCCGCGGCGGGTCGTTCCTTGACCCGGGTGCAGGGAGGGGCTAGCTGAGTATCGGGCGAGACGGCCACCGCCTTTAGCGCGCGAGCGGAGGCGCCGACGAGCGATAGGCTCGTATCGGCCGGCATCGTCACACCCATCGGCCGAGCTCGACGCCTCCCCCGCCGCCACCCGCAGCGCGCGCAGTGGCAGCCGGACGCGAGCGCGGGCAGCCGTCGCTCGCCGGAGGTCACAACTCGTCACTCGAGCATCGCGATTTCGCGAGTGCCAAGTTGACGACGCTATGCGTCCTCAGATTGGCAGTCGAAGATCCGGAGGTCTCGACTGCCGAGCTATGACCCTTAGTTGAGCGCACAACTAAACGCGTGATACCCTCAACACAAGGTTGTAGGTCCGACGACACCGAGGAGCCCGTCATGAAGCTCGAAGGCATCCACCACATCACCGCGATCACCGCCGATGCGCAGCGGAACGTCGATTTCTACGCCGGGGTCCTCGGGCTGAGGCTGGTCAAGAAGTCCGTGAACCAGGACTACACCTCGGTCTACCACCTGTTCTACGCTGACGAGAACGGCGATCCCGGCTCCGACATCACGTTCTTCGAGTATCCCGGCGTCAACCGCGGCCGGCCCGGCGCGGGGATGGTCCATCGGATCGTGTGGCGTCTCGCGGGATCCGAGGCACTCGACTTCTGGGAGAGCCGGCTCGCGGACCACGGGAGCGAGCCTCATCGACTGCCGGACAGCGTCGTGTTCGACGATCCTGAAGGTTTGACCCATGAGCTCAGGGTCGTCGAGGTCCCCGACGAGCCGCTGATCGCCAACCACCCCGAGATCCCGGCGGAGCTCGCGCTCCAGGGCTTTCATGCCGCGCGCGCGTACGCAGCCGACCCGGAGCGCAGCCGCGCGCTGCTCGAGGACACGCTCGGCTTCGCCCCGCCGGTCGAGGTTGGCCCGGGTGGAACGATTCTGTCCCGCGAGATCAGAGGCGAGCGTCGCGGCAGCTTCTACCTCTACGAACCCCCACCCGCGGCGCCACCGCTTCAGGGCGCCGGCTCGGTGCATCACATCGCCTGGGCCGCGCCGCCCGAGGAGATCGAAGCGTGGCAGCAGCGGGTCGCGGCGGCGGGCGCACGTCCCACGCCGATCATCGATCGCCACTACTTCCGCTCCGTCTACTTCCGCGAGCCGTCGGGCGTGCTGTTCGAGATCGCCACGATCGGCCCGGGTTTCACCGTCGATGAGCCACCCGAGCACCTCGGCGAGAAGCTGTCGCTGACGCCGAAGTTCGAGCGTCTGCGCGATCAGATCGAGCCCACGCTGACGCCGCTGCGCAACCCTCGGGAGAGCTGGGCCCCGCGCTAGAGCTGGCTCCGGGACGCGGGTGCCGCGCTATAACCCGCTCGCCCGACGTCGGCTAGACGGGGACGCCGGCGTCGCGCATCAGCCGCCCTACCGGTACCGCGATCAGGTGGTCGGCCTTCAGGCGCGCGGCGAGCTCGGCGACGAGCCGGGCCACATCGCCCGGACGATTGACAGTCACCTCGATCAGCTCTCCCGGCCGTAGCACGCCCAGTGCGGTGTGGTGGCCTCCGATCTTCACCGCTCCCGCGACCAGACGGCCGCCTGCTCCGTGGGCGAACAGCCACTGCCCGAGGCTGGGCCCGTTCGAGACGTACAGGAAGTGGTGGTGATGGTGCAGGCCACAGGTCTTGCCGAGGTCGTTGATCAAATCGCGCGTGCCGAGCCAGCGGACAAGGCCGCCTCTTGGCAGGCGAGGCAGCACCTGGTCGCCGGTCGGAAACGCCCGGAGCTGCGCCGCGGTGAGGCTGCGATCGACCGTGAACGAGACCTGTATCCCTCGGCTCGAGAGGGTGCTCGCAATCGCCCCGAGCTCGGACACGGGCGCGTTGACGAGGATCCCGACCTCCGGCCTGGTCGTCGCGACCGTCGTGACTGGGCGCATGTGGACGACGTGCGAGACGAGCGTGTACGCGGCGCCGGTGGTCAGCGTCCAGGCGCCCAGCGCGATCGACATCGCACTGGTAGTCGCGAACCTCGCGGTGCGCACTCGCCACACGGGCAACTGGCGGACACGGCGCTCGTCGGACAGGATCAATGAGGCAGTCGACGGTCGGCGCGCGAACGAGCCGTCCGGCTCCGGATGGCGCTCGAGTGCGCGCTCGATTGCCGGACCCAGCTCCTGCTGGCTGCGGGCCACTTCGGCCAGCCCAAAGCGCTCGAGCGCGGTGTTCGACGCGCGCACGTGGCCGTAGCCGAAACCGTAGGAGACCACGGGGCAGCCGCGGATGATCGCCTCGAGCACGGTCAGCCCCGCGCTCGAGTGGACGAGCGCATCGCTCGCTGCAAGCACATCGCCCATCCGGTCGGTGAAGCCCATCAGCCGCAGGCGCGGCTCTCCGCCGAGGTGCCTGGCGACCCGCATGCGAAGCCTGTCGTTTCGCCCGCACAGGCACAGGACGAGCGCATCGGGGACCTCGAGCGCGGCCTTCGTGGCACCGAGCAGGTCGCCCACCCCCCAGCCTCCACCGGATACTGCGATTACCTTGGCGTCGGCGGGCAGCCCCAGGGAGCGCCGCGCATCGGCCCGCGACCGCGCCGCAAGGAAAGCGGGCGCCGTCGGCGGCTTCGCCCACCGCACGCTGCCCGGCCCGGCGATCTTCTCGACCTCCTCGGCGGATTCCGGGTGCGTGATGAAGTGCAGGTCGATCCCCGGGTGCGCCCAGAACTGGAGCCCCGCCAGATCCGTGATCGACGAGTAGCAGGGCACGTTCAGCCGGCCGGTGCGGCGCAGCTCGCCGAGCACGGCGGTCACACCGGGATAGGTCGAAACGATCAGGTCTGGGTCGTGGGCGCGGATCAGGCGCATCAGACCGCGGCGCCCAAACGCCGTCAGCACGCGCCGGCACAGCCACCGCGTCGGCGCGAAGTACATGAACATCATGTACTGGAAGTCGAATAGCCAGGGGACCCAGCGGAACATGAACGCCGAGTTCTCGCGAAGCACCTTGGTCAGGACCGCGCCCATCGCGGGCAAGCCGTTGACGATCGAGACGCTCGCGTCGGGATCCTCGTCGCGGAACTCGCGCGACACCGCCCGCGCCGGCAGGTCGTGGCCTTCCCCGATGTCGGCGGAGATGATCAGCACGTGGCGGGGCCTCGACTCAGCGTCGGGCTCCCCAGCGGGGATGACCGCCTCGCGCTCGGCGGCGATCGCCGCCTCCTCCTGGCGCCACTGCACGTAGCGACGCACACCCTCGCGGAACGGGGTTGCAGCGCTCCACCCGAGCTCTCGGCGCGCACGCTCGCTGCACACGACCTTGCCGCCGAAGTCACCAGGACGCGCCGGCGTGTGGACGATCTCCACGTCGCCGATCAGCTCCTTGACGGTCTCGGCGATCTGCTTGATCGAGATGTTCTCGTCGCTGGCAAGGTTGTAGACGCGGTTCGCGGCGTGATCGTCGAGTCCCAGCGCGACGCCCTCGGCCAGGTCCTCGACATAGACGAAGCGCCGCGACTGTCCGCCGTCGCCGGCGAGCGTCAGCGCCTCGCCGCGTAGCGCCTTGCCGACGAACGCGGGAATCACGGCGGCCTCTCGCGCCCGCGGCCCGTACGGGATCCCGAAGCGCAGGATCGTGTAGTCGATGCCGTACAGCTCCTGGTAGGCCTTGCAGTAGAGCTCGCCGGCGAGCTTCGTGCTCGTGTAGAGGTGGCTGGGCGCCGGCAGCAGCGTGTCCTCGTCGACCTCGTCCTGCTCGCAGTCGGAGTAGACCCAGATCGTGCTCGCGTACACGATCCGCTTGACCTCGGCCCTGCGTGCCGCCTCCAGGACCGCCACGGTGCCGCGCGCGTTGACGCGCTCGGCGTCCTCGGGCTCGGCATGGACATCGTTGACGTCGGCGACCGCGGCGAGGTGGGCCACGGCGTCGCAGCTGTGCAGCGCGCGCTCGAGCGCCTCGCGGTCGGTGATCGACCCGAGCTTCGTCTCGACGCTGCCCCGCTCGTGCCACGGCGAAGGACGCAAGTCGTAGATGACCGGCTCGTGCCCGCGGGCGCGGAGCTTGTCTACAACGTGCGATCCGATGAACCCGGATCCGCCTGTGACAAGGACTCTCATTACGTGATCAGTACCCCGGACGGTAGTAGAGAGGTACGCAGGAGTGGTTGCGCGCCACCCAATCGCTGCCCGGGAGTTCCACGTCGTGGCCCATGATCCTGTGACAGGGCTCGTCGTAAACCCTACCGGTCGAGGGCTCGATCCAGTCGAGAACGATGTATTTGTAGAGGCCCGAGACCATCCCATCCGGGACCTGGAGCCGGTTCGGGTACTTCGGGTCGAGCTGCTCCCGTGCGACCCGGTTCTTCCACGCGACGATTTCGGGCAGCCGCTCCACTCCGACCAGGCCGAGGGCGGCGGTGAACTCGTTCATCCGGAAATTCAGGCCGCTGACCTCGTAGCCGGGCTTTCCGTAGTTCCTATACGCGCGCGCGTGCTCGATCACCTCGGGGCGCCGTGAGACGAGCACGCCCCCCTCTCCGGTCGAGATCGTCTTGGTGGCGTACAGGGAGTAGATGCCGACGTCTCCGTAGGTGCCCGGCTTGCAGTCGTTCCACGAAGCGCCGTGCGCGTGGGCGCAGTCCTCGATCAGGAAGATCCCGTGTTGCGCGCAGTAGTCGGCGATCTGCGCGGTATCGAACGCGATGTGACCGCCGATGTGCACGAGGAACGCCGCCCGCGGGCGATGGCGCTCGGCCTTCTCCTCGAAGTCGGCGAACGACATGCACAGGTCCTCGCGGCTGCAGTCCACGAACTGGACATCGGCACCCGCACCGAGCGCCGCAAGAGGGGTCGCCATGAACGTGTTCGATGGACACAGCACCGTCTCGCCCCGGACACCCGCGAACTGGAGCGCCGCCAGCGCGCCTCCGGCCCAGCTCGAGAAGGCCACCGCCGGCGCGTCGCCCTGGGTTTCCCAGGCGGCCTCGAAGCGCGTGACCA
The DNA here is from genome assembly GCA_955652345.1 of uncultured Solirubrobacteraceae bacterium. GTDB lineage: Bacteria > Actinomycetota > Thermoleophilia > Solirubrobacterales > Solirubrobacteraceae > Palsa-465. The sequence goes on from CATPBV010000112.1 coordinate 48,120, forward strand.
TCTCGCCCTCCGACCAGCGCTCGGAGTCGAGCACCTCGTCGATCAGCGCGTGCAGGCGAGCGCGATCGCGGTGGTCGAAGCCGATCGCAAAGCGTGCGAAATCAGGGGCTGTCGGGGTGGAGGTCGTTCTCATCGATGTTCTCGCCGTGGGCCGCGGTGATCGCGCGCCGCTTGAGCCGGCCGGGCGGCGCGATGCCGGTGCCAGCCTAGCTCTGTGCCAGGCCGACAAGCCTTTCAGACAGGTAGGACGGTAGCGAGGTCGCGCCGTGAAAGCTCTCTCATGATGGTCGGCAGGGCTTCGGCGGTCTTCCGATGGGAGCCA
>CATPBV010000113.1 GCA_955652345.1 uncultured Solirubrobacteraceae bacterium
CATCGCCAGGTAGGAGACGGCGGAGGCATAAGCGTGGGTGGTTCCGTGTGTTTGTGTGGCCGCCTGCCCGGCGAGGAAGGCGATGATCAGCGGCGCGTTCGGGAACTGCACGATCGGGAAGCTTTTGGGCCAGCCCAGCTGGGTTAGACGCTTGAAGCCTCGCCACAGCCCTCTCGGGCTGACCCGCAACCGCCGCTCGCCCCCGGCGCCCTCTTCGGCAGCCTCGCTGGCGGGCGGTTGAACGGGCGCCACGGCCACAACGGGAGGCTTATCGGGAATGTGGAGGCTTGCCATGGGACATCGGGACGGTGACAGGATCTTGACGGCGACAGGATCGCGCCGGACGCTGATAAGGAAGGACGCAGCGGGGCGGCGCATGCTTCCGTGGAGAGCCTTGTGCCGGCCGGCCGTCGGGGTCGTCCGTTGCTCGACGACCCGTAATCTGGCGTCGTGAGCGTCAGGCTGATCGCGCTCGTTCTCCCGCTCGGGCTGGACACGCTTGGCGTTGCGCTCGCGCTCGGAATGGCGGGCTTCCCGCCGGCGCGGCGGCTGCGGCTCTCGTTGCTGTTCGCGAGCTTCGAGGCTGCGATGCCATTGATCGGGATTGCGCTCGGAGCGCCGCTCGGACGCGCGATCGGCGGTGTCGCTGACTACTTCGCCGCTGTGCTGATCGTCGCGCTCGGTGGCTACATGCTGATCGAGCGCGGCGGGGATGATGAGCAGGAGAGCGCCCGTCTGCTGTCGATGACCCAGCGCGGGTTCCTCGGAGCGTTCGCGCTCGGCATCAGCATCAGCCTCGACGAGCTCGCGATCGGGTTCAGCGCGGGGTTGCTGCGCCTCCCGGTGCTCACGATGGTGATCGCGATCGCCCTGCAGGCGTTCGTCTGCACGCAAGTCGGGGTGAGGCTTGGCAGTCGTGTCGGGGCTGCCGCGCGAGAGGGCGCTGAGAGACTCGCCGGTGTGGCGCTCGTTGCCCTCGGCGTCGTTTTGCTGTTAGAGCGCCTCACCGCCTGAGAGCGAGGGGTCACCTTTCGGCACTAGCCTCCGCTGAGCAGGATCTGCGCTGACTGCGGCGCCAGCGAGACGCTGGCAGGAGCGCTGGGACCGATGACCTGCTGCTCTTGCTGCGATAGCGCGACGACGATCGAGCTGGTCGTAGGGTTGACCGCCGCCAGGCCGCCGGAGTAGAGGCGGGTCGATGCGCCGCCCGACCGGCTGCGCGCCTGCTCCAGTGGATACCCGATCGGCATCGTCAGCTCGGGGTAGGCGACGATCAGGCCGTAGTCCGCGTTGTACACGCCGCTTGCGCTCTTGTGAGAGCCGACGATCGCGACGTACGTGCAGCGGCCCTTGACCAGTAGGTAGTTGGCGAGTATCCACGTTCGCTCAGCCAGCGGGACTTGACTGGAGGGCTGCGGCTCGACGCCGATCTGCGTGTAGCAAGTCCCCACGCGCTGAAGCGCCTTCGCCCAGCGGATGATCGTCCGCCACTCATCCGGCGAGGCGATGTGGCGACCGGTAGTGCCCCAGTTGGTCACCCCGCGCTCCTCGAGGATGAGATCGGCGATCCGCGCGACCGCAAGGTTCGCGCTCCACGGGCTCCCGAAGTCATAGGAGTAGTTGAACTGGACCGTCGCCAAGTGCGAGAACGCATGGACGCGGCGCGTCAGCGTCCCCAGCCAGCCGAGCGAGGCGCGACGGAAGCGGGCGGCGCTGCCGGCGCCTGCATACTGGCTGAGCCACCGGCCCGACGCGGTGAAATGGCCGCACGCCTGCGTGACATTGCTGACCGTGACGTTGTCTACCGCGATGCCGACGTAGCCCGCCCGCAGGTTCGGGTGGGCCTCCATCGCCCACTGGTAGCTGCGGACAGCTGCGCTTGCGATGTCGAGCGGGACGCCGGCGTCGCCCGGCCAGTACGCCAGCGACCGGCGATCGCAGCGGTACTCGAGCCAGTCGCGGTGGTGCGAGAGCCACCACCGAGCGCCATGACCCGAACCATCTGTCAGCTGGGTCATGTAGCCGGAGTTGACGACCCCTGGGGGAGGATGCGCCCAGCTGGAACCCCACACGACGTCGGCGTTCGCCGCCTCGATCGCGCGGCTGGGCACGTGGTCATCGAAGATCTGCTCGCGATGGATTCCGACGGTGGTGTTGGCGAACACCGACGAGTGGGCGCCGGCGTGGGCCGTTGGGGTGCCGAGCGATTGCGCGCCGAGCAGGGTCAGAGCGCCTATGGCGATCAGTCGCGTACGTCTCATCTCGTCTTCTGCGGCCGCGCGACGGCATCCCTGGGCTCGCGACCCTGAAGAACCGCCGCGACGGCCTCACCGGCGAGCCGATACGGCGCGTGCTCGGACTGCGGGGAGAACCAGGCCGAGTGCGGCGTCACGATCGTTCGAGGCCAGCGCATGGCCGGCTCGTGATCCGCGGGCGGCTCGATCGGAAGGACGTCGAGGCCGCAGCCACCAAGGTGTCCGGTCCTCAGAGCTGCGCCGAGGGCGTCGTGGTCCACGAGCGCGGCCCGCGAGCAGTTGACCAGATAGGCACCCGGGCGCATTCGCTGCAGCTCCTGCTCTCCGATCATGCCACGGCTCTCGGGGGTCAGCAGCGCGTGAAGCGTGACCACGTCGGCCGCCCCAAGCAGCTCGTCGAGCTCGACCATCTCGACTCCGGGCGCTCCCGAGCCCTCGACGAACGGATCATGGGCGAGCACGCGCATCTCGAGCGCGCCGGCTCGCCGCGCGACCTCCCGGCCGATCCGCCCGAGGCCGACGATTCCGAGCACCGCGCCCGCGATCCGGCGCGGGGGAGAGGGGCGGTGATCCCATCCACCCTCGCGTACCGAGCGGTCGAGAATCGTGATTCCGCGCAGCAGATCGAGCGCGAACGCGATCGCGTGATCCGCCACCTCGTCGTCGCAATAGCCCGCGCAGTGGGTGCCCCAGACTCGGGCGGCGGACAGCGCCTCCAGGTCCAGGTGGTCGAAGCCGGTCGACGTCGCCGCGACGATCCGGAGGTCCGGGAGGGCCTCGCACTCCGGCCCGCTGACCGGAATCTCGGGCGGGACCAAGAGGGCGGCGATCCCCGGCCCGCGCGGCAGCGCCTCGCCCCGCTCGACGCGGACGTCGCGCACATCGCGTAGCGCGTCTGTGACGGTCTCGACGCTGCCGCCGGGGTCGAGCAGGATGACTCGCCGCGTGCTCACTCTCGGATCGGCCTCGCGCTTACCGCGTGCACCAGCCTGTCGGCGACCAGGTCCATCAGCTCGCCGTCCGCGATCGTAAGCCGGACGTAGCCCGGAAGCCCAAGCTCGGTCCCGGGCCGTAGCAGAAGCCCCTCGCGGGCGAGAGCATCGGTGACCGGGATGTCGTCGGTACCGAGGTCGACGAGGACGAAGTTTGCGTTCGACGGCAGGCACCGTAGCCCGGCCCTGGTCAGCCGCGAGGTCAGCCGCTCGGTCGCGTCGCGGACCTGGTCGCGCCGCGCCGCCAGCAGGTCCGTACGACGCAGGCTCGCGAGGCCGGCTGCCAGCGCGGCCCGATTCACGTTGAAGGGCTCGTGCACCGCGTTCAAATAGGGCGACAGAGCGGAATGCACCAGCGCGTAGCCGAGACGAAGCCCAGCCAGCCCGAAGATCTTCGAGAACGTCCTCAGCACGATCACCGCTCGCCCAGCTTCGACGTCCGCAAGCCTGTCGGTCCGTCTCCGCGGCTCGACGTAGTCCCCGTACGCCTCGTCGACGATCGCAACACAGCCGCCGGGAAGCGCAGCCAGGAACGCGGGCCAGCCGGCGGGATCGAGGCGCAGGCCGGTCGGATTGTTCGGGTCGCAGATCCACACGAGCTTGGCGCTGTGCTGCCGGGCTGCCGCGGCGATCCGCTCGAGATCGAGCGCCAGCGAACCGTCCGACTGCACCCGATGAACCGTGGCGCCGGCAACGGCCGCTGCCTGTGCGTAGAGGCCGTACGTCGGCTGGGGTATCACGACCGCGTCGCCCGGTTCGATGAAGGCGGTGCACAGCGCGACTGTCAGCGCCTGGATCCCGTGTCCGGGAACCACCTGGTCTGCTCGCGCGCCCGTCCAGCTCGCGAGCGCGGCGCGGAGCTCGTTGTAGCTGCCCTCCGGGTACGTCCACGCTCCGGCGAGGAGGTCCGCGGTGGCCTCCTCGATCACGCCCTCGAGCGGGCCGAACGGGCTCTCGTTCCAGTTCAGGCGTGCGACGCGTTCCAGACCCAGGCGGGTCATCGTCTCGGTGCCGCTGACCCCAGGCGAGTAGGCGCCCACGCCGATGACCCCTGCGCGCAGGACCTCGCTCCAGTCCGTGATCTCGGGACCCACAGGCGTTCCGTCGACCATGCGGGTCATCGCGGCGCCACCGGTCGGGTCACCGCCAGCGTTCCCTCGAGCACCGCCTCCTCGAGTGTTCTGGGCCCGAGCACGTCGCCCGCCCGGACCGCCCCGGGGTGCTCCTCGAGCCCCGCCCACAGCTCGTCGGCCGGAACCCTCCCCTGCGCGAGGACGATCGTGGCCGCCGCCGGCAGCGCCTCGCAGCGCCCGGAGTAGACGTGTCTTAGCGTCAGCTCGCCTCGCTGTACCGCGAGCTCCATGTGGTGCGCGATCGATACGCCAAGCTCATCCAACCGCGCCAGATACAGGTTTCGCTGGTACTGGTGGAGCGTCTCGCCGACCATCGGCGCGGCGCATGCGAGCGTCACCTCGACTCCGGTGCCCGCGAGGCGCTCCGCCGCGTCGAGACCGTCCCAGCCGCCGCCCCAGTCGGCGATCAGCACCGGCCCAACGGCGGCGGACGGGTCGGCGATCGCCTCCCAGGCATCGATCACGGTCGCCGGCAGCTCGCTGGGCAGCGGCTCGCGGTACGGTCTCGCGCCGCTCGCCAGCACCACGACGTCGTAGTCGGCTGCGGCCCCGGCATCCGCCGCGATCCCCAGCTCGACGTCGATCCCGACAGCTCGCAGGCGGGCGAGCGTCGAGCGCCTGTAGCGCTCCCACAGCTCGAGGTGGGCGGGAGCAACGCCCGCAAGCCGGAGCTGACCGCCGATCTCACGCTCGCGCTCCACCACGGTCACGGCATCCCCGGCCACAGCTGCCTCGAGCGCTGCAGCGAGGCCGGCGGGCCCGGCGCCGATCACGAGCACGCGCCGCCGCCCGCGCCGCTGTTGCGCGCTGGTGCCAGCGCCCGGAGTACCCGCGCCAGCATCGAGGGTCCGCTCGCGCCCAGTGCGCGGATTGACGGCACACCCGATCGGCACGCCCGCGTGGTAGTGCCCGATACAAGACTGATTGCAGCCGACGCATTCGATCACCTCCTCGGCCCGCCCAGCCGCCGTCTTGTTCAGCAGCTCCGGGTCGGCGATCAGCGCGCGGGTCATTCCGACAAGGTCGGCGTGGCCCGCCGCCAGCAGCTCCTCGGCCGCGTCGAGGTCGACGACGCGTGTCGTGGCGATCAGGCGTGCCTGCGGTACGGCCGCCCGGATCGTGGCGGCCGGCTCGGCGATCGCGTTCGGAGCCGCCGGCGGCGGCGGCGCGATCCAGGTCGACGCCGCTGGATACGCCGAGTACCCCAGCGCGAGCGAGATGAAGTCGATCAGGCCCGTGTCCCACAGCTCGCGGGCGATCTCGGCGCACTGGTCACGCTCGAGGCCTCCGGGCGTGAGCTCGTCCGCCGAGATTCGGACTCCGACCGCGAGTGCGGTCCCGGCCTGCGAGCGGACAGCGCCGAGGATCTCCCGGGCGAAGCGCAGGCGGCCCTCCAGCGACGTGTCGTATCCGTCGCTGCGCCGGTTCGTGAGCGGCGAGAAGAACTGCGCCGGCAGGTAGCCGTGGGCCATCGACAGCTCGAGACCGTCGACGCCGCCCTCGCGGGCGAGCGACGCGGCGGTGCCGTAGCCGTCGATCAGCTCGCCGATCTCGGTCACCGTCAGTGCTCGAGGCTCCGCCTTGAAGCGAAGGCTGGGCACCGCGGACGGAGCGACCGCCGGCGCCTTCGGCGCGCTCGAGATCTGCTCGCGGCCGCCGTGGAACAGCTGCACGAGGAGCCGTGCCCCGTGCCGCCGAATCGCCTCGCCGAGTCGCCCGTACTCCGGCACGATCTCGGGCAGGAACCCACCGATCGTGTGAGCCGTGAGCAGGCCGGTGGCATGCATCGCCGTCGCCTCGAGGAAGATCGCTCCGACGCCGCCGCGGGCGCGGGCCTCGTGATACGCGACGAGATCCGCCGTCGGGAGGTGGTCGTGCACGAGCCCCGTCTGATGCGACGTCGAAACGATCCGGTTGCGAAGCTCGATCGGACCGAGCGAGATCCGCGAGCGGAGGGTGGGATGGGGGATCTGGTTGCTCACCTTGCCTGCGCTCTCTCAATGTCACGGGAGCCACCGGCCGCTGCGGGGAGCGGATCCATGCGTGCGCCAGGCGAGCGGTCCATCGCGGCCTGGCCGGTGGCGGCCGCGGCTTGGGCGACCTGCGGGTCTCCGCGCCAGATGACAACGAGCATCGCGGTGAGCAGCAGGAGCGCCGACATCACAGCGAACGGCACGGCGTCACTCGTCGCCTGCGCCAGGGCCGCCCCGGCCGGCGCACCGATCGTCTGCCCGAAGGCGAATCCGAGGTTGAAGAGCAACGTCGCTACAACGAGGTTGACCCCTGTTCGCTCGACCGCCACGGTGAGCAATGCTGAGCCCGGAATGATGAAGATGGTGAGCGGGCCCGCCAGCGCGAGCACGGTGAGAGCCGCAAGCGCACCGACGCTGTGGGGTGCCGGAAGAACCGCCAGTATCGCTGCGGCCAGCGCCAGACCGATGGCGATCGGCCCGATCGCTCCCCGGCGGTCAGACCAACGCCCAGTGCGCATTGACACCACGGCGCTCAGTGCCGCCGACACGAAGAAGGTTGCGCCGATCATGACCGTGGAGGCACCCAGTCGCGAAAGCCGGAGCGGGATCAAGGTGTACGCCACGGCGGTGGCAATGGCCTCCATCAGCACGATCCAGGTGCCGAGCAGCACGGCGCGGTTGCGCACGAGGCCGCGGACCTTCGCGCGAGGGGCGGAGGCGGTGGGACTCGGCTCCGGGTAGCTCCGCACGAACGCCGAAAGCGCGAGCGCGATCGCGCCGAGAGCGCCGAAGGTGGTTTCGCTGCCGAGGGTCACGGCGAGCGTGCCGATGGCAGGCCCCATCAGCGTCCCAACGATCGCGGCGCTGAAAGCCGATCCGAGTACGGTCCCCCGCCGGCTGGGAGGGCTTGCGGCCATCAGCCAGGTAAGCGCTCCTCCCCAGATGAAGCCGCAGCCCACCCCTTGAAGCGCACGGAGGACATCGAGCACAACGATGTTGCTGGCGAAGCCGAAGGCCCCGACCGTGAAGGCGAAGGTGATGAGGCCGGCTTGCGTGGTGCGCCGCACGCCCGCTCTGACGGACATCCAGCCGCTGAGCAGCGATCCAGGAATCAGACCAGCTGAGTACGCGCCGGCCAGCACCCCAATCGCGGGCTTGGATGCACCCAGCGTCCGCGCGTACTCGGGGAGGATCGGCGTGAGCACCGAATAGAGCACGGCCTCGAACCCAAGGAACGTACCGATCAACGCCAAGAGCCGTCGGGGTGTCCCTGTCGCGGGTGGTTGCGGTACGCCGTCGCGCACGCTCATCGGTATGGCTCTCGATCGAGCAGCACCGTCGCGAGCTTGCGCAGCGGCGGCCGCAGGTCCGAGGAGCCGCCGCGCGCCAGCTGGTCCATCACCAGTCCATCGGCTGTGGCGACCAGCAGTTGGGCATCCTGGTGAGGGTCAGCGGCTCCCGCCCGCTCGAGGACATTGGCGAGCGCATCGTGGTAGGCGTCGGTCCATCTCGTCGCGAGCTGGCGTAGTCCGGGCCGCCGGGCCGCCTCGAGCCACAGCGAGTACGCCGCGATCAGGGAGGCACGGCTACTGCGTAGGGCTTCGCCGACCGGGCTGAGGATCAGCGCGACGATCGCCTCGACGGGGTCGGCGGTGGCGTCGAGCCCGGCGGCGGCGCCGCGGAGCCGCGAGATGTCGTCGTCGGCCGCGAGCTCGAGCGCGGCCGCCAGCAGCTCGTCCTTGGAGGAGAACCAGTACGTGGTAGAGGCCAGTGGCAGCCCCGCGACCTCGGCGACGCGCCGGTGGGTGACCGCCTCCGGCCCGATCTCTCCGACGATCCGCAGAGCGGCCCGTACCAGCGCGTCACGGCGCGCGGTCCCTCGTGGCCGCTTGCGAGGGGTGGCGACCGTCATCGGTACAAACGTACCACTCAGGGCATCGAGTGCGATCGCCACCCTCCTCAACTGCAAGGAGGGTGGCGATCGCACCTCGAGGCCCCTCGACAGCAGCACGGCGGCGTCGCAACCCCGAGGCCCTTCGACAGCCGGACGGCCTCGCATCCTCTAGTCGCACGCACAGAACTACGATGGGCTTGATGGCGGCGAGAAGCGCGGGGATCCTTCTCTATCGAGACCGCGACGGCGGGCCGGACGTGCTGCTCGTCCATCCGGGCGGTCCGATGTGGGCGCGGCGAGACGCGGGCGTCTGGTCGATTCCGAAGGGCGAGTACAGGCCCGGCGAGGATCCGCTGATTGCAGCGCGCCGGGAGTTCGCTGAGGAGCTTGGCTCGCCTCCGCCTGACGGACCGGCAGCC
>CATPBV010000114.1 GCA_955652345.1 uncultured Solirubrobacteraceae bacterium
GGTCAGGGACGTCACAAACGTGACGATCTGGGGCAACCACTCGGCCACCCAGTATCCCGACATCTTCAACGCGAAGATAGGCGGCCGGAATGCCGCCGAGGTCATCGACGACATGCAGTGGGTGGAGAACGAGTTCATTCCGACCGTCCAGAAGCGCGGGGCGGCGATCATCGAAGCGCGCGGTGCGTCGAGCGCCGCGTCCGCGGCCAACGCCGCGATCGACCACGTGAGCGACTGGGTGCACGGCACCCCGTCGGGTGACTGGGCGTCAATGGCGATCTGCTCCCGCGGGGACTACGGCGTGGAGGAGGGACTCATCTCCAGCTTCCCCGTCACGTGCTCGGACGGTAGCTACGAGGTCGTCGAGCGCCTCGAGCTCACGGAATTCTCACGCGGACGCATCGATGCGACCGTGGGTGAGCTCAAGGAAGAGCGGGAGGCGGTCAAAGAGCTGGGACTGATCTAGACCGACCGCTTCCGGTCTCCCACCGCCACGGGAGACCGGAAGCCTGATACATCAGTCAGGACGATGGATGCCAGCCCTGACCGTCGCGCTTCACCTGTCCTTGCTGAACGAGCTTCGGCATGACGCGGTAAAGGTAATTCGGCTCGATCTTCATGGACGAGGCGAGCTGTGGGATCGTGATTCCAGGCCTCGAGCGAACCAGCTCCAGCGCCTGATTTGCGCGCGTGTTACCACCCCGGCGGCCACGCGGGCGGCCGGGACGGCGGGCAGTCGTCGCGGTGGCCGCGGTGGTCGTGGTGCGAGTAGTCCGGCGGCGACGAGTAGTCGACCGGGATCCCGGCGGCCGTCCAGGCCCCCGCCTGGCGGGGCCCGCCAGCGCCGACCGCGCAGCTTCCAGCTTGGCGACCTCTGCCTTCAGCTCGCTGAGACGCTGATCGATGTCCTTCACAGTGCTATCGACAAAACCGGCCATTTACTCTCCTCACTTGGCGACGTGGCAACGACTGCGAGAACGATAGCGATACTGAGTATGGAGTGTCAGCTGCGCTCGAGGAGTTCCTTCAGGCGCGCGAGCGAAACACGAGCTTCGCGCTCCGATGTCGCCCCGACCACAAGCCGACTCGCGGCATTGCCAAGCCGACCGCCGAGTGTGGTGAACTCGTTGGTGTACTCGAACTTCGTCGGACCGTCGTCGGCGCCGGAGAGCTGGTACTGGATCCGAGCGCGTGAGTGCGCCGGGCCCTGGCCTTCCCACTCCGCACTGTTGGGGGCGCTGAGCTGGGCGAGCGTCCAGTGAACGCGGAGTGGCAGCCCGTGGATGTGGAGAGTCTGTTCCATCGTCGATCCTCGAGCCATGGGCTCGTCGGAGACATGGCGCACCGATCTGTGAATCGTCACCCAATCCTTGAGCCGGTGAGGGTTCATCACGGTCTCCCATACATGCTGTACGGGGGCGTCGATCTCGATCGCGGCGTGTACGGTGCTCATCGGGGTGGCGGCGAACCCTACCTAGCCGCCAGCGGCTCGCTGGTCTCCCACTCGCGCAACGAGTGTTCGATCGCCGCGTCGAGCGAGTGCAACTTGACGCCCAGCACGCCCGCGGCTGACTCGTGGCGCGGCAGCAGGTCCGTTGCGAGGCTCTCCATCAGCGGCCCCACGAGCGCGTGCGCTTCGCCTGTCACGGTCGCGACGATCCGGCTGGTGATCGGGGTGGCGGTCACGGTTCTGAACGACACCGTGGGTCGGTCGAGCAGCAGGTGGTAACGGATCCTCGCTACCAGCTCGCCGTAGGAGAGCTCCTCGGGACCTCCCGCGTCCAAGGGATCGCCGCAGACATGGTCGCTGGTTGCGGCGCGCGCGAGCAGCTCGATCATGTCGCGCTCGTCGATTGGGCTGGTGCGATTCGCGTGCCACCCGGGAAGGATCATCACCGGGAGCCGCTCGACCAACCGCACGAGAAGGCGAAACGGGCGCGATCCGACCCCGATCACGATCGATGCGCGTAGCGAGACCGGACAGGGGCTTGCGTCGCGGAGGATCCGCTCGGCCTCGAGCCGGCTCTCGAGGTGAGCTGATGCCGGGCCGCCAATCGGAATCAGCCCTCCGAGGTAGACCGTCCGTTTGACTCCGGCGGCTGCCGCGTAGCGGGCGAAGCTCTCGGCAGCCCGGCGCTCCCGAATCGCAAGCGTGCCGTGCGCGGAGGGCTCCATCGAATGGATCAGGTAGTAGGCGACCTCGATGCCGTCCATTGCCCGCTCGAGTCCGTCGCCTGAGAGCGCATCGCCGGCGACGATCGTCGCGCCAGGCGGGGCGGGTCCGCCTCGCCGGCTGAGCCCTCTGACCTCATGGCCGTCGCTGCGAAGCCGCGTGACCAGGCGTGAGCCGATGTATCCGGTGATACCAGTGAGGAGAATGTTCATCGCGAGGTGGTCCGGGTGGCCGGGACGCTCATCGCCGCGCCGTTGAAAAGCGACGGAAAATGCGGCGTGAACTCGGGTCGATGTCGAAATCGACCGCTAAATGCAGGGATTTAATGACGTTCACAATTTAGTGCGTATTCCGGCAATCGTGTTTGCGCAGGTCGCCCGAAGGCGCTTTGATGGGTGGCGTCGGTCCTGTAGAGCCTCACGACTCACGACGAGGGGACGAATGACGAAAGGGCGCCAAGCCGCGTCGGAACCAAGCTGCGAGAGCTGCTTCTTTCAGTGCAACCAATTGTGCGCGGTCTCGCCCGCCGGCCCGTGCGCAACGTACCGGCCAGACCACCCCGAAGGCCTGCGCCCCCCAAGTCAGCTTCGTTTCGTCTTCAGGCAGGAGCGGCGGATGCAGGTGGCGTGGTCGTTCCCATCGCCGAACGAGCAGCGCGCGCTCCACGCGTAGCCCGAGCTCGGATCGACCGCATCCAGCAGAAGCGCACCGTCGTATAGTTCTGCCATGTTCTGGCCGCTGATCGGCGGGTTCATCGCGTTCCTGCTGCTCGCTGTGCTGATGGGGTGGTTGCTGGACACCGACCGTCGCGGCGATGCCGACCGGCACTGAGCGCTGAGAGCCGGCAGCCGGACGGGCAGGAGTGGCGTGCGGATCACGGTGCTCGGTAAGTCGCCCGCCTGGCAGGATGCGGGCGGCGCCTGCAGCGGTTACCTGATCGAGGCGGAGGATTACGCGCTGCTGCTGGACTGCGGCAATGGGGTGTTCTCGAAGCTCCGCAGTGTTCGCGACTACATCGACATCGATGCGGTTCTGATCAGCCACCTGCACGCTGATCATTTCCTCGACCTGGTGCCGTTCAGCTACGCGCTGACGTACGCACCCCGGCAGCAACCGGTGCCGGTTGCGGGGTGGCCCGGCACGAGCAACCCGGCCCGCCCCGAGCTCTACGCGCCAGTCGGCGCGGGCGAGCTGTTTCGGGAGCTCGTCGGCTGTTGGGGACCCGATGACCTGATCGACAAGGCGTTCGCCCTACACGAGTACGACGGCCCCGATGAGCTGACGATCGGTCCGTTTGCGGTGCGCTTTTGCGAGGTCCCGCATTACACCCGCACGTTTGCGGTGGAGGTGTCGACCGGCACGGCGCGCCTCACCTACAGCGCCGACTGCAGTCCCAACGAGGAGCTGATCCCGTTCGCCCGCCGTACCGATCTGCTGCTGATCGAGGCGACGCTGCCGAGGCCGGAGCGGACCGGCGAACGTGGCCATCTCACCCCGAGCGAGGCGGGGGAGCTCGCTCGCCGCGCCGGCGCGCGGGCGGTCGTGATCACGCACTTCTCCGACGAGCTCGACCCGGATTGGGCGCGCGCGGAGGCGAGCCGGGCGTACGGCGCCGACGTGGTGCTGGCGCACGAGGGCGCGCAGTACACGATCCCCCGCTCCGAAGCCCCGTGATTTGCGGCATAAACCGATCGCGACGGCGAGGACGCCATCGCGTATTCTGAGTTAGCTCGACTCCACGCACCTGAGGAGGCCAATGCCATCACGACCCAAGAAGCTTTCGCTGAGGCCGGCAGACATCGCCGGCGTCACCAAAGCGAGCCCGTACATCCAGCGGCTGATCGAGGACGCCAAGCTCCGGGAGAACGTCCGTACCCTGCTCGACTCGAGCAGGAGCGCCTACTCCCGGCTGTCCAACGGCAAGGCGCCGGCGAAGGCGCTGCTCGAGGACAAGAAGCTGCAGCGCGACCTGCGTCAGGCGCTCGAGGCCGCGCGCCACGCGAGCGCGGCGCTGAGCGAGGGGCCGAAGAAGCGGACCCGCAGGAAGGGTGGCCTAC
>CATPBV010000115.1 GCA_955652345.1 uncultured Solirubrobacteraceae bacterium
CGCCATGCCGACATGGCGGACTTCGACACCGAGCTCGACATGGAGCGGCGGATCAGCGAAGCCGGCGCCGGCTAGGAAGCTAGGGGGTACGTCGAGGAAGAGCCGCGCGCGCGAGTCGCGCGCGCGGACCGTCCGTGGTCAATTCAGCCTGCGGCGCGATCGGCCGTAGGGTTCGCACCCCGCTGCAGCCGTGCCAGGAAGTGCTCGATCTGCTCCGAGCTGAAGCGGCGCTGTCCCCCGGGAGTGCGGTAAGACTCCAGATAGCCCATGTCGGACCAGCGCCGGATAGTCCCGAGTGAGACGCCAAGTGCCTTTGCCGCCTGAGAGGTCGACAACCCCAGAGGACTTGTGTTTAGTTGTTGCATAGAAACATTCCACCCCTGTTTTGGAGGATTCGGGAGGGTAGTGGAGGATTTGCACAACCTCGGTGCTTGTTTCACGACTCGCGGAGGTTCTCCTGCGCGCCCGGTCAAACGATCGTCCATGCGATGCGGCTGAGGCTCTACCACCACCGCGACGGCGCACGCGTCGCATATCGAGAAACGGGCACCGGGCCGCCGCTCGTCCTGCTGCACTCGTTGGGACTCTCGCACCGCGAATGGGAGCCGGTCGTGGCTCCGCTCGCCGACCGGTTCCGGGTCGTGTTGCCCGACCTCCCCCTGCACGGCGATTCCGAGGATCGCCCGCGCCATCCCTACACCCCGGAGTGGCTGTATGAGATCGTGGCGGGCTTCTGCGCCGAAGCCGCTGGGCCCAGGCCGCTGGTCGCCGGCCATGAGTTCGGTGCCGAGCTGGCGCTCAGAGCGCTGACCGCCGGGGCGCTCCGTCCCTCCAAGCTCGTCCTGAGCTCGACGCGGCTGCATCGCCGCGACGAGCACGGGGCCATCCGGGCCAGCTGGCGGATGGCGTGCCGAGCCGCCGCGCTGCCGGGGATGGACCGCCTGCTGTCTCACGCCGCCACGCTCGTATTCCGGCCACCGCTCGGCGAGCGGCTGTCAGCGCAGCGCAATCCGGCGGCGGGCGACCTGCTCCGTCACGCGTTTGCGGATGTCGGCGGCAACGGCAATAGGGCGCGCTCCTGGGCCAAGTTCGTCAGGGAGTGGCCAGTCGGCGCGCAGCACCAGCTGCTCGACTCCTATTCCAACATCGATGTGCCGGTGCTGCTGCTGTGGGCCGACCAGGATGCGGCGCACCCTCTACAGGGCGCGCAGGAGGCGCTCGACCTCATCCCTGATGCGCAGCTGCGGACGCTCCCCGGGACCGGCTTTCTGATCGCGTACGACGATCCGGTCGGGGTGGCTCGCGAGCTGATCGCGTTCTACGGGTAGCCGCGCTCGCTAGACGCGCATGCGCTGGCGGACGGCCGCGCGAGGTGCGGTCGAGTCCCGCGTCCGCAGGACGGGCTCGATCACCACCCGTCGCCGGCGCACGCGCTTCCCGTCGATTGCCGCCACGACCATCGCGACGGCCTCCTCGGCGAGTCGCTCACAGTCCCACGCGAACGTGGTCAGGGGCGGGGCAAGAAGCGCTGACACGGGATTGTCGTCGTACCCGACGACCGACAGCTGCTGGGGGATCTCGATTTCCAACTCACCGGCGGCGGCGTAGACGCCGTACGCGATCGAGTCCGAGAAGCAGAAGGCAGCTGTCGGCGGCCGCGCGCTCGAGAACACCCCTCGGGCGATCGCCGTGGCCTCGTCAAGCTCGTATGGAGAGCTGACCACAAGCACCTCCAGTCCGAGTCGCTTCGCCTCGGCGGACACGAACACCTCGGCTGGGCGATCGTTGGTCGGCGACCCGGGAGGACGCAGCACCGCGATCCGAGTGTGCTTCAGGCGATGCAGGTGCTCCAGCGCTTCCCTGACTCCCCGGCGGTTATCGAACAGCACCTCGCCGGCGGTGGATGCGTCGCCGAGCGCATCGCCGATCGACACCACCGCCAGCTCCGAAGCAAGCACTGACCAGAACGGATCCGACGGGTCGACCGGCGAGACGATCAGTCCATCGACCTGCTGGTCGCGAAGCTGCGCGGCGAGCATCCGCTGCCGCGCGGGATCACCGCCCGGATCGAGCACCAGCGCATAGCGGTCGCGGGCCAGGAGCGCACGTCCCGCCTCGGCCACGAGTCGCTGCTGCCAGAGGTCCTCCAGCGACGGCCCCAGGATCCCCACCATTCCGGTCCTGCCGCTGGCGAGAGCCCGTGCGATCGGATGAGCTTCGTAGCCCAGCTCATCGGCGAGCTTGCGCACGCGTTCCTGCGTTTGTGGCGATACCTGGATCCCCCGCAGCGCGTACGAAACGGCGGCGGGTGAGAGCCCGGCCGCGTCCGCGACTTCGCGCAGGGTGACGCGCTTTGTGCTCGTAGGCAACGTAGTCCGTCCCGCTGGGGTCTCAATGATGGCAGTCATGCAGCGGGTCGATGCTCGGGCAACCTTGACAGTAGCAAGCTGAAGCGGTTAACTGAAGCGGTTCATTGAACCGGTTCAGTAACGGACCGGCGTTCTTCCGGAGATTGATGGATGCAGGTAGACGTTCACCAGCACCTGTGGCCGGCGCAGCTGATCGACGTTCTGCGCGCTCGCACCAGGCCCCCGCGCCTGCGCGGATGGACGCTCGAGCTGGACGGCCAAGCCGACTACCCGGTCGACCCAGCCGCCCATGATCCCTCTGTCCGCTCAGAGCAGGCGCTGCGCGACGGCCTCGACCTGGCGCTCGTCTCACTCTCGAGCCCGCTCGGAATCGAGTTTCTGCCGCCCGGAGAGGCCGATGAGCTGCTTCACGCCTATCACGACGGCGTGCTCTCGCTGCCGCCTCCATTCCGGGGGTGGGCTGCGGCAAGGCTCACCGAACCCGACGCTGCCGCGCTGGCGCGCGAGCTCGAGCGGGGCTTCGTCGGGCTGCAGCTGCCCGCGACCGCTCTCCTCGACGAGGATGGCTACCGCCGCGCCGGCCGGCTCCTCGACGTGCTCCATGACGCCGAGCGCCCGCTGATGATCCACCCGGGATCCACCGCGGCGATCCCGAGGACTCCCGGCTGGTGGCCGGCGATGGTCGGCTATGTGCAGCAGATGCACGCCTCCTGGTTCGCATTTCGGCAGTTCGGGAGGCCGAGGTACCCGGCACTGCGGGTTTGCTTTGCGATGCTTGCGGGCCTCGCGCCGCTGCACGGCGAGCGCTACGTGGCGCGGTCGGGGGAGCGCAGCGTGCTCGACGAGAACGTGTTCCTGGAGACCTCTTCCTATGGAACGCGTGCGGTCGACGCGACCGTCCGCGTACTGGGCATCGACGTGCTCGTCAACGGCTCGGACCGGCCGTACGCCGAGCCTACGACTCCAGATCTCGGCTCCGCCGCACTGGCGGCGATCCGGCGCACGAATCCACTCCGTCTCTTGCATCCAAAGGAGGTGCCGCATGGCCTGGCCCTGGCTGCCGCCGCGCAATCTTGATCGCGTAGAGCTCGAGGCCCTTGTAGGCGAGCTTGCGCGCGCACCCGAGCGGTGGAGCGGGCAAATCGTGTTCGGCGAGGAGCATCGCCACTTCACTTCGCTCTACCGCGACGACTACGTCGACGTGTGGCTGATGTGTTGGAGTGCCGTCGACGACACGGGCTGGCATGACCACGACGTCTCCTCAGGAGCTGTGCGCGTTGTGCTTGGTGCGATCCGCGAGTCGATGCCCCGGATCGGGGGTGATCCGGCAGAGCGGGTCGTGCCCGCCGGACAATGCTTCTCGTTCGGCCCCGACCACATCCACCGGCTGGCCGGGGGGCAGGAGGAGTCGGTTTCGATCCACGCCTACTCGCCGCCGCTGTGGCGTCTAGGTCAGTATTCGATCGCCGGCGACGGGGTGATGCGGCGCTTGTCGATCAGCTACGCGGACGAGCTGCGGCCGATCGAGGGCGAGCTCGCGGCCTGAGCGCGAGCAGCGCGGTCGGCGCCGAGCCGGCATCTCTAAAGAGAGGCTTAACTTGACACGCCGCGCGGCATGTGAAAGAAACGGCGTGGGCCATCGATGGGATCATCGGTGGTTGGTGCGAAACGTGACTGCTCTCGGGTCTCAGCGCATCTGCACTCCGGTTCGGACCCGCGGAGCACGCGGGCGCTGCCTCGGCGCAGCCACGCCGAACCGCCCAAGCCGAGCAATGTCGAGGCCCTGCCTCGAGACCAGCGGACCCGCGCGACGATGGTGAGCGCGCCGGAAGCCGCGCGACGACGGATGAGCGCAACAGAAAGGTGACGACATGACGCCACGCAGCCAGGAGCTCGACCAACTTCGCATCGGACGCACCGAGCTCGAGAACCATTACATCGACGAACTTGCATCGGGCCATCTGAGCCGCCGCGACTTCCTGCGCCGCGGCAGCATGATCGGCATGTCC
>CATPBV010000116.1 GCA_955652345.1 uncultured Solirubrobacteraceae bacterium
ATGCTTTGGCAGGTCAAACGCCCGGCTTCACCGGTGCGGACCTGTCAAACCTCGTCAACGAGGCCGCGCTGCTGGCGGCACGCAACGGCAAGCGCGAGATCACCCAGATCGAGCTCGAGGAGGGGATCATGCGAGTGATCGCCGGCCCCGAGAAGAAGACCCGGGTGATGAGCAACAAGGAGCGGCGGATCACCGCCTACCACGAGATGGGCCACGCGATCGTCGGGCACTACCTGCCCCACTCCGACCCGATCCACAAGATCTCGGTGATCTCCCGCGGACAGGCTCTTGGTTACACGATCGCCCTGCCCGGCGAGGACAAGTTCCTGACCACGCGCGCCGAGCTTCAGGACGCGATGGCGATGACGCTCGGAGGCCGCGCTGCCGAAGAGATCATCTTCGGCGAGGTCACCACCGGCGCCTCGAACGACCTCGAGAAGGTCACCGCGACCGCCAAGCAGATGGTGATGCGGTTCGGCATGTCCGAGAAGCTCGGACCGCGGGTGTTCGGCCACGATCACGGCCTGCCGTTCCTCGGCCGCGAGTTCAGCGCCGAGCCCGATTACTCCGACGAGATCGCCCGGGAGATCGATGACGAGATCCGCAGGCTCGTCGAGGCGGCCCACGTCCAGGCCAAGGAGCTGCTGACGTCACACCGCGACTCGCTCGAGAAGCTCTCGGAAGTCCTCGTCAAGCGCGAGACGATCGAGAAGGAGCAGTTCGAGTCGCTGCTCGAAGGGCAGACCGAGGAGCAGGTCTTCGGCGCGGAGGCCCCGCCGCCGCCCGAGATCCCGATGCCGCCGGCGGGTCAGGCGGAGCGCGCTCCTGGGCGCGACGCGCCGCGGCCGCTGCCGCGACCGGGTCTGGCTGGCGGAACCGCAGAGTAGGACAAGCTCGCCCGAATAGGACAAGCCCACCCGTCTGGGCGCACTCAACTACAAGTGCGCCCAGACGGGCGCCGCTTGCCCTCGGTGAAGCCCGGTGCGGGCGTGGGGGGTTGATTAGCTGATACCGGTCGCGCGGGCTAGGGCGGTCCAGTGGGCTGCGCCTCCAGCCGGGGTCGCCCCTTCGGTAGGTGAAGTCGGGAGCGGGGGGTTGATGCCTTGGGCGTGGCAGGCGGCGATCCCGGGGCCGAGCGGGGGTGCGGGTGCCAGCGGCGGGGGCTTGGCGAAGGATGGCCGGCTGAAGTCGAAGTAGTCGAGCATCGGGTCGGCGTTTGCGTCGCGGAATGTCATCGCGGGCAGATTCCACTTGCGCTGAATGAAGGCGGTCATCGACGTGTGGTCCTGGACCACGCGCGACACGTAGCCACGGCGCGCCCAGGGAGAGACGACGATGATCGGCACCCTGAACCCGTACCGGTCGTAGCCGGCGTGCACGCCGCCGGGGCCGATCATCGGCGGGATCGAGTCAGGCTTGATCGCGCGCGGTGGCGGCACGTGGTCGTAGTAGCCGCCGTTCTCGTCCCAGGTCAGGAAGATCACCGTGCGGTTCCAGGTCGGGGCGTTCATCAGCGCGTGCATCACCCTGGCGACGAACTGCTCGCCGACCTGAATGTCCTGCGGGGTCTCCTGCGAGGTCGTGAAGTAGTGGGGGTCGACGAAGGTGAATTGGGGGAGCCTCCCGGCGGCGACGTCGACGTAGAACTGAGCCATGTGGTGCTGGCGCGCCAAATGTCCGGGCGCGGACGGGACCCCGGGGAACAGTGCCCAGCTGGGAATCTGCTGGAAGTAGTTGCCGTAGCTGATCTTGTGCGCGTCGAAGCGGTCGTAGATCGTCCCGTTTGCGGCCGGAGTCGCGAGCGTGATCGGGATCGAGGTGGTGATCATTCCCGACGCAGTCCCGGCGAAGAAGAACCGCCGGTTTGGGTACGTCGGTGCCAGCACGGAGCAGAAGTAGCGATCGCCGATCGGGAAGTGCTTGGCCAGTGAGTAGGTGAACGGCAGGTCGTGCTTGTCCCAGTAGAGCATCGCGGACGGGCCGCTGGCGCGGACGAATCCGCCATTCCGTCCGCCGTCGAAGGACTGGTGGCTCGCGTCCCACGCCTGACTGGGCTCAGAGTTCAGCTGGCATGGCGAGGTCGCGTGCCGGGCAAAGACCTTATGGCCATTGATGTCCCGGTTGTAGTTGACGGGGTGCCCTCGCCGCACCGTCAGCCCGTCGAGCGTCTCGCGCCCGCGGACTTGGTGGGGGACCATCCCAAGGAAGTTGTCGAACGAGTGGTTCTCCATCATCAGCACGACGATGTGCTTGATCTCGGGCATGCTGGCGTGCCCGGCTGGCAGGTGGGGGAACGGCAGGCTGTCGGGGCGGCGCAGGTGCGTGTGCGCCACAGGTCGGGCCCAGGCTGGCAGCGCCCCTGCCGTCACGGTCGCGACTCCGGCGCCGGGGCCGCTCCCAGCAGCGTGCGGCGGGTAACTCTTGCCTCGGTCATTGCAGCGGGCCTCCCCTCTAGCGGCGTTGCAGGGCGGAACATATAGCGGCGGCGGCCACGGGGGTGAATCGGTCCGGAGTCGGTCCCGATCGCCCGCTCGTCGCTACCCAGCGCGACACGGCGTGACGCTTCACCACCGCTTGGCCGACCTCGCGACCGAGGTCGAGGCGACCACGATCCACGGTGGGGCGAGCGAGATTCAGCGGGAGATCATCGCCAAGGCGCTGGGGTTGTAAGCCAGCGACCTTGAACGCTCAGGTGTAACGGCAACAACCTCCAATGAAGGGGGCGGTTTCGGGCTTCCGGCGGCTCTTGATCCCTGTGGCCGCTCGAAATCGTGTGCACAACGCGTCACGGGCCGGGGCTGACGGGACGCGTGACGCGTCATGCACAAATGACGTGCGTAGCACGGCAGACGCGCCCGCGGATACGGCGCGTGACGTGTTATGCACACAGAATCGCCCTCTTCGTCGGACAGTTTCCGCCGATCCAGCGGCTGTGGAGCTCGCGGTAACGTGGAAGGCGTGAGCGAGGCTCCCCGCCGCACCCGCGTGCTGCTCGCCGCCACTCGCCTCTGGCTTCCAGTGGGGATCGCGGCTGCCGGCGTCGTCCTGGTCGTCGCTGGGCAGGCTCGCAGCGGCAGTGGCCTGAATGACTCGCTTGCCGCCGTCGGGGTCGCGCTGATCATCACGGCGCTGATTGTGTGGATGATCAACTGGATGTTCCGGCTGAGCGTGCAGAGCAACCGCGACCGCGAGCGCGAGGAGGCCGCCCGGGATTACTTCACCCGACATGGCCGGTGGCCGGACGACTCATGACCGAGTTTCGCGTGATGGGGGTGGTCAACGTGACTCCCGACTCGTTCTCCGATGGAGGTCTGTACCTGGACCGCGACGCCGCGCTCGCGCACGCCCGTGAGCTCGAGCAGCAGGGCGCCGCGATTCTGGACATCGGCGGGGAATCGACCCGGCCGGGTGCCGCGCCGGTGGCGGAGGAGGAAGAGCTCCGTCGGGCGGTGCCCGTGATCGCGGCGCTGTCGCAAGGCGGCGGCCGCGCTCAGATCTCGATCGATACCTCCAAGGTGGTCGTCGCGCGGGCGGCGCTCGAAGCCGGCGCGACGCTGGTCAACGACGTGACGGCGTTCCGGGGCGATCCGGAGATGGCCGAGCTGGTCGCCGGCACCGGCGCGGACTGCTGTCTGATGCACATGCTCGGACAGCCGCGGACGATGCAAGAGGATCCCCGCTACACGGACGTAGTCAGCGAGGTCGCGGCCTTCCTCGAGGAGCGGATGGCGTTTGCGATCGCGCATGGCGTCCCCGAGGAGCGGATCATGCTCGACCCGGGGATCGGCTTCGGGAAGACGCTCGAGCACAACCTCGAGCTGCTCAGACGGCTTGGAGAGATCGTGGCACTCGGCCGCCCTGTGGTGGTCGGGACCTCCCGCAAGTCGTTTCTCGGCCGCCTCACGGGTCGCGACGTAGGCGACCGAGTGCCCGGGACGATCGCCACGAACGTGCTCGCATATCTGGCCGGCGCGCGGGTGTTTCGAGTCCACGACGTCGCTGCGGTCCATGACGCCCTCACGGTGACGGCTGCTACGGTCAGCGCGCCATGGAGGAGCCCGACGAGTACGACGAGGCAGACGACGCCGAGGAAGAGCGCTCCGAGCCCGAGGTAGCGATCGAGATCAGCGGCCTGTCGCTGTTCACCCACGTCGGGGTGACCGAGGCGGAGCGGCAGGTCGGCCAGCGGCTGCTGATCGACGTTCGCATCGACGTTGGGCAGTGCGACGCGACGGTGACCGACCGGATCGAGGACACCGTCGACTACGGCGAAGTGTGCGAGGCGATCTATCTCGTGGCCCAGCAACGCTCGTACAAGACGCTCGAGCGCCTGTGCTCGGCAGTCGCCGACCGGCTGCTCGATCGCTACGACGTACAGGGCGTGTGGGTCAAGGCCGCCAAGCCCGAGCCGCCATTGCCGCTGCCGGTGAGCGAGGTCTCCGTCGAGGTGTGGCGCGAAGCCGAGTGACCCGCGCGGTCGGCTATCTCGGACTCGGGTCGAACGTCGGAGATCGCCTGGCGAACCTGGAGCACGCGATCACCGCACTCGAAGGGCATGACGTTCGAGTGCTGGCCTCCTCCTCGGTGTACGAGACCGAGCCGGTCGGCCTCGTGCTCGATCAGCGCGATTTCCTGAACGCCTGCGTGCGGATAGAGACCGAGCTCGGTCCCGAGGAGCTGCTTGCTGCTTGCAAGCAGGCCGAGCGGGAGCTCGGCCGCGAGCCGGGCGGCCCCCGTCACGGTCCCCGGCCGATCGACGTCGACGTGCTGCTGCTGGGCGCGCTCGAGCATCGCGCCGAGCGCCTGGTCCTGCCGCATCCGGAGGCGAGCTCGCGGCGGTTCGTGCTTGTGCCCCTGCTCGAGCTCGATCCCGCGCTGACGTCGCCGGACGGTTCGTCGCTCGCGGACTCGCTCGCCTCGCTGGGTCCTGGCCAGGAGGTCCGCCGGGTCGCGCCGCCGCTGGTGTGAGAGGGTTCTGGCATGTTGCTTGTGGTCGACGTCGGCAACACACAGACCCACTTCGGAGTGGTCGAGCTGGGCGACGAGCCCGTGATCAGTGAGCACTGGCGTTTCGCGACTGTGCCCGAGTCGACGGGTGACGAGCTCGGGGCCACGCTCGCGAACCTGCTGGCCCTCCGCGGGCTGTCGTTCGCCGACGTGGATCACTCGATCGTGTCCTCGACGGTTCCGGAGCTGGTGGAGCAATGGGTCGCGATGGCTATGCGCTACCTCGGCCACGAGATGCTGACGGTTGGTCCCTCGATCCGCACAGGGATGCCGATCCGGATCGACAACCCCTACGAGGTCGGCGCGGACAGGCTGGTCAATGCGGTTGCTGCGTACGAGCGGGTGAAGGGAACCTGCGTGGTGGTCGACTTCGGCACCGCGATCACGTACGACGTGGTTTCCTCAGCCGGGGAGTACCTGGGCGGGATCATCACCCCGGGCGCCGAGATATCGATCGATGCGCTCTACGAACGCGCCGCCAAGCTCCCGAAGGTTGAGCTCGCCGAGCCGCGCTCGCTGATCGGCAAGTCGACTGTCGATGCGATCCGCAGCGGGATTGTCTACGGGTTCGCCGGCCAGGTCGACGGGATCGTCCGCCGGCTCAGGGCGGAGCTCGGTGCCGGCACCACCGTGATCGCCACCGGCGGCCTGGCAGCGGCGCTCGTGCCGTTCGTGCGCGAGGCGATCGACGAGGTCGACGACCTGCTCACGCTGACCGGGCTGCGACTGATCTGGGAGCGCAACCGGGACTAGCACCCTCCGGGCTGGTCGCCCTCGCTAGCCGTCGAGCCGGCGGTAGAGCACAAGCTCGGCTACCTGGTATCCGGCGGTCTCATAGAAGTGCTGGGCCCTCGCATTCCCGGCCATGACCGCGATCTTCATCGCGTCGAAGCCCCGGTCGCGAGCGACCTGCTCGGCGCCCCTGAGCAGCACGCGGCCGACCCCGCCGGATCGATGTCGTTCGGCGACGACGAGGCTGACCAACTCGGGGATCCCCCGCGCGGATTCGAATGTGTCGTCCGGCTCGGTGGCGAACGTCACCATCACATACCCGACGAGGTGCCCGTTGTCGGTAGCCGTGAGATACGCCGCTCCTTCGTCTAGCAGCCGCCGGTACCAGCCCCGCCTCCGCTCCCAGGACACTCCGAGGTCCTCTACCAGCGCCCGGTAGCCGGATACCTCGCGATGGTGGGTGTGCAGCTGCTTCCAAAGCGGCTCCAGCTCGTCGAGGCCGGCGGGGTCGGTCCGAGGGGCGCTGATGTGCTCCGGCACGCCGCGAGTATTGCGTAGCGCGCCTGAAAGATTTGCCCGGTCGGCGACGATAAGCAGGGTATGAGCGACGTTGAGACCCGGTTCTCGGAGATCTACGAGTCGCTCTACGGCCGCGTCCACGCGTATGCGCGGCGCCGGGTCGGGTCCGAGGCCGCCGACGAGGTCGTCGCGGAGACGTTCATGGTCGCGTGGCGGCGGTTCGATGCGATGCCACGCGAGCCCCTTCCGTGGCTATATGGCGTCGCGCGCAACGTGGTCCTCCGCCACCGGACCGCGGCGGCTCGCCAGCAAGCGGGCCGTCGCGCGCTCGAGCTCGAGCGGGAGCCCACCGATCCGTCGGAGGACCCGGAGCTGTGGGAGGCATGGAGTCAGCTGAGTGACGGCGAGCGCGAGGTCCTTGCCCTGGTGGCCTGGGAGGAGCTGCGCGTCGCGGATGCCGCCCGTTGCCTCGGGTGCTCGGCCCCCGTCTTCTCCGTCCGACTACACCGGGCACGCAAGCGCCTCGAGCGCCTGCTGGCTGGCCCACAGGGCGCAGCCAACCCTATTTCCACACTCACGGAGGTGTCATGACCCCCCAGCGGCCCCCCACACTTGCCCGTGTCGCGCGCGCCAACCCGGCACGAGCCGATGACGAGCGGGGCAGGTCTGCCGCCGCCCAGGTGGTCCTGAATCAGATTCTCGCCAGCGATCGCTCGGGAGGGCCTCATCCGGTCCGGCGGCGCAGCCGGCGGGTGCTCGTCCTCGCGATGGCGGCGCTGCTGCTGGCCGTCGGTGGGGCGCTGGCCGCGACCGATCCGTTCGGCCTGTTCCGCAGCCCGAACCCGGGCACGGCGATCTACGGCGTCGATTTGAACCGCCATGTGGTGCCGCCCACCGTCTACCAGATCGAATGTCCGAGCACGAGTGGTCACGGGTTCCGCTGCGGCGCGCATCT
Source organism: uncultured Solirubrobacteraceae bacterium (assembly GCA_955652345.1). GTDB lineage: Bacteria > Actinomycetota > Thermoleophilia > Solirubrobacterales > Solirubrobacteraceae > Palsa-465. The sequence goes on from CATPBV010000116.1 coordinate 7,214, forward strand.
GGGCGGCCGCAAGTACATGCTGCTGGACCACGTCCAGGCAAGCGGCCCGCGCTTGACCCGGCCTTTCATGCAGCGGGCCCTGCGGCAGGCGGTGCGCCGCGGCCAGATCTCGGCTCAGACCGGGCACCGGTTCGCAGCGGATCTGGCCGTGGTGTCCGACGATTTCCTCGCCCGTCTAAGCGATCTGATGCGCCACGCCACGCTGACTGCTTCGTTGACTTCCGACGGCAAGAAGCCGCTTGCGCCTCCCCCGGGGGTTCCTTCGCTCCTGGTCTGTGAGCCGGCCGCGGCATCCCTCAGTTGCCAGGACATGAACGGCGACGACCACGCCGCGATCGGAAGTGGGATCTATCGAGCGGTGCCGTCAGCCGACTGGCGGCCGGCGCCGCCGCAGCGGCGAGATCCGTCGTGGCAGCTCGAGGTTGCGATCCTGGGACACGCGCCGACACCGGCCGAGCTTCGGGTGCTATTCGACCTGGCCACACCCGCCAGTCAGTCGTCATCGTCGGGGACCGTGACGACGACGACGGCCCCGACCACTCAGGCTCCCTGAGCGGCGGCCGGCCTCGGAAGCGAGGCGAGGTCGGGCACCGGCACCTCCGGCGTGCGGGCCACGGTGGCCGCCAGGATCAGGAACGCCGCGCCCCGCCGCTCCTCCCCGCCGGCTGCCCGGACTGCGTCGTAGGCGTCGAGCAGCACCCTGATCGCGTCGAAGACCGGGGCGTCGTCGATCTCTTCGGGCACGTCGCATGCCAAGCGAGTGAGCGCCAGCATCTCCGTCGGATCTCCGCCGCGGAACGAGGCGACCGTCGCGAGCAGCAGCGACTCAGCCACCCGGTCGAGCAGCAGGTGAGGCGCCCGCTCACGCTCACCGACCGCCGGGCCCAGCTGGGCAAGCGGGTCTCCGGCAGCGATCCGCAGCGCCTGCTCGGACGCGATCGAGCGGATCTGCTCGCCCGAGAGCCCCACCCGCAATGCGCACCTGAGCTGAAAAGCGGCCGATACCGGCGTGTTTCCGTAGGGAGCGTCGCTGGCGAACAGGATCTGCCCCGGCGGGATCAGCGAGAACAGGGTAAGCATGTCCGAGGGCAGCCACCAGGCGCTGTCGAACAGGAGGTTGGGATGGTCCGGGGCGACCCGCCAGATCCAGGACAGATCGCAGATCGCCGCGTGCGCGAGGATCAGCCGTGCGCCCGGGAAGCGCTTCGCGAGCCCGACCGCGTGGAGCCCCAGCGCCGGGATCCCGCGGCCGGCGTGGATCATGACCGGCAGTCGACGTTCGTCGGCGAGCGCAACCAGCGACGCGACCTCCGGGTGATCGAGCGTGAAGTCCTCGGCGCGCGGGTGGAGCTTGATCCCCCGCGCCCCCGCCCGCAGGCAGCGCTCCGCCTCCGCGACCGCGCCGTCGTGAGGGTTGACGCGGCAGAACGGGACCAGCAGGCCGTCGCTACTCTGCCGGGCGGCCTCGAGCACCGCGTCGTTGGCCGGCGGATACCCGTCCGGCTCGTGCATTGGGAACACGAACGCCCCGCGCGCCCGCGCCAGCTCGAGCGTCGCCACCAGCTCCTCCGCAGTCTGGCTCATTCCATCGGGATCGTTGTGTCCGATGTGGGTGTGGGCGTCGAACAGCTCGATCCCCGGGACCTGGTCGAGCACGATCTCGGTCCACGGGCGCAGCAGGGGGATCATGTCCATGAACCATTCGTACCATGAAACGAGTGGACCAAGCCCTGACCGATGACTGGAGCCTCGGCGGCGTCCGGATTCCCAACCGGGTGGTGCTCGCTCCGCTCGCCGGAATCGGCAACTGGTTCGTCCGCCTTCAGGCCAAGCGATACGGCGCCGGGCTGGTCGTATCCGAGATGGTCTCGAGCTTCGCCGTGCACTACCGCAACGAGCGGACCTGCCGGGAGCTGCTGCGGATCCACCCCGACGAGCACCCCGTGTCGGTGCAGCTGTTCGGCCACGACCCCGACGTGATGGCCTCAGCGGCCGAGCGGGTCGCAGCCGCCGGTGCCGATCTGATCGATCTGAACATGGGATGTCCCGTGCCGAAGGTATGCAAGACGGGCGCCGGGGCTGCCCTGCTCGCCGACCCGAAACGCGCGGTCGCGCTGGCGCGGGCAGCGGCGGCCGGAAGTGGCCTGCCGGTCACCGTCAAGCTGCGCTCGGGCCAGCGCCCCGGCGAGCTCACCGGCGTGAACGTCGCTCGGCGGCTTGCGGACGAGGGACATGTCGCGGGGCTCTGCATCCATCCCCGCGTCGCGTCCCAGCGACACGCCGGGACCGCCGACTATCAGCTCGTCAGGGAGCTCGTGGAGGAGCTGCCTGTGCCGGTGCTCGTATCCGGAGGGCTCCGCACAGCGCAGGACGCCCGCGACGCGTTCGAGGCGACCGGCGCGGCCGGCGTGCTGCTCGCCCGCGGCTCGCTCGGCAATCCGTGGTTGTTCGAGCAGCTGCTCGGGCGCCGCTCGTGCGAACCTGAACGCCAGGAGATCGTCGCAGAGGTCGACTGGGTGCTCGACAGGGCGGTCGAGCACCTCGGCGAGGACCGCGCCACCCGCTACCTCCGCAAGTTCTACCCGTGGTACGTGGAGCGCCTCGGGTGCGGTCCGGCGCTTCGCGCCGCGCTTCAGACGGCGCCAAGCTTGGCCGACGTGCGGGCGCTTCTCCGGACGTGCGAATAGGGTGTCTATACTCATCCGCCCACGCACGGCGGACGCGTGCCATCCCGCTCTCCGCAGCGGGTTTTTTCTCGTCCGATACCCCTCTCTGCATATGCCCAAGGACGTCATCCTCACCCCTGAAGGACTCACCAATCTGAAGTCCGAGCTCGAGCATCTCTCGACCACCCGCCGCCGGGAAGTGGCGGGCCGGATCAAGGAGGCGCGCGAGTTCGGAGACATCAGCGAGAACGCTGAGTACGACGACGCCAAGAACGAGCAGGCGATGCTCGAGGCCCGGATCGCGCTGCTGGAGGAGAAGCTGCGCTCGGCGACCGTGATCGACGCTTCCGACCTCGGCACCGACGTGGTGCGTGTCGGCTCGATCGTCCACGTCAAGGACGAAGCGGGCAAGTCCAACAAGTACACGATCGTCGGCTCCGCCGAGGCTAGGCCGGCCGAGATGAAGCTGTCCAACGAGTCCCCGGTGGGCAAGGCCCTGCTCGGCCGCAAGCGGGGCGAGGAGGTCACCTTCTCGACGCCCCGGGGCGAGCGACGGCTGAAGATCACCAAGATCGACGTCGGCAGATAGCCGCGGGCCTCACGGCCGCGATGACCGAAGAGTCGGAGCTGCTGAAAGCGCGCCGGCGCAAGCTCGAGGCGCTTAGAGCGGCGGGTGTGGATCCATTCCCGCATGACTTCCCCGGGGTCGAGCCGATTGCCGCCGTGCGCGCGCAGCACGAGTCGCTCGCGCACGGCGAGGAGACGGACGTCCGGCACCGCGTGGGGGGTCGGCTGTCGGCGCGTCGCGGCCAGGGCGGCGTTGCGTTCCTCGATCTCGTCGACCGCTCGGGCCAGCTACAGCTGCAGGCGCGCGCCGACGTACTCGGGGCCGAGCGGATGGAGATGCTGCTCGGGCTCGACCTCGGCGACCTGATCGGTGTGGACGGGGTCGCGCTCCGAACCCGTCGTGGTGAGCTCAGCCTCCGAGTCGAGGACTTCACCGTGCTGGCCAAGTCGCTGCGGCCTCCACCGGAGAAGCATCATGGCCTGAAGGACGTCGAGACCCGCTTTCGTCATCGCGAGCTCGACCTGATCGCGAACGCGGAAGCGCGGGATCTGTTCGTCACGCGCGCCCGGGTGATCTCCGCGATCCGCCGGTTCCTCGACGCCGAGGAATTCGTCGAAGTCGAGACGCCGATCCTGCAGCCGCTCTACGGAGGGGGCGCCGCGGAGCCGTTCGTCACCCACTACAACGCGCTCGACCGCGACTTCTATCTGCGGATCGCCACCGAGCTGTATCTGAAGCGGCTGATCGTCGGCGGGCTTGAACGGGTCTACGAGCTCGCCAAGGATTTCCGCAACGAGGGCATCGACCAGACCCACCTGCAGGAGTTCACGATGCTCGAGTGGTACGAGGCGCATGCGGACTACCTCCTCGTCGCGGCCCGCTGCGAGCAGCTGGTGGCCTACGTCGCGGACGAGATCGGCTACCAAGGCCCGCTCGATTTCTCCCCGCCGTGGCGTCGTGAGACGGTGACGGAGGCGATCCGCTCGCGGACCGGGGTCGACATCGGTCGCCTTCGCGAGCGAGATCAGCTGGCCGCCGAGATGCGGGCTCGCGGTCTCGGCGTTCCGGAGCAGGACACCTGGCCTCAGCTG
>CATPBV010000117.1 GCA_955652345.1 uncultured Solirubrobacteraceae bacterium
GTGACGCGACCAGCAGGAAGACGGCGGCTGGCTGTTCGACTGGCTGGCGTGGTCGCCGGCACAAACGACCGACTGGCGCGGCAACGTCACGATCCGCGCGCTGATCTGGCTACGCGACAACGGACGTCTCTGACCGCGCACGACCAGGGATGGAGTCCGGCCTGCAGGGCGCGATGAACCTGCTCGAAGAGGTTTCCCAGTCCATTGCTTAGAAGCCCTCCCGAGGCGCGGGCCACCGGATTCCGTCCAAGTGGCGCGACGCCTGTTGGCCAGCGGTTCAGTTCCACTGGAATCGCGGGCGCAAGCAGGCGTCGAGCGTCGCGACGCCCGCGGAGCCACCCCGGCGAGGGGGCGGTGCTCAGTTGGGCAATGGGGTCGCAAACCTCGCGCTGATCGTCGAGACTGTGGCCGGACTCGAGCAACTACCGAGCGGAAGCAGGCGCGATCAGCGATGCATATCGGGAGCGGCACGCCAGTCACTCACATCAGCCAGGCGTACACGGACCGCGTCGAGGTGCGGGGACGAGATCTGTGCGGGCAGCTGATGGGTCGGGTGAGCTTCACCGAGTATTTCCACCTGCTGCTTACCGGCGAGGAGCCGACGGACGATCAGCGGTTCTTTCTGGACCTGCTGCTCGTCGCGATCGCCGAGCACGGGATGATGCCTACGAACGTCGCGGCGCGGATGACGCTCGCTGCCGCTCCGGAATCGCTCCAGGGCGCGGTAGCCGCGGGGATCCTCGGCGCCGGGCCTGTGCTCCTCGGAACCTCAGAGCGCTGCGCTCGGCTGCTCGAGCAGGCTCAGCGCGAGGTGGAGTCGGGGCAGCAACCTAACGCGGTTGCGGAGAAGATCGCGCGTTCGGTTCGCGACTCGGGCGAGCGATTGCCGGGATTCGGCCATCCGGTCCATCGGCCGGTTGATCCACGCGCCGAGCGGATTCTCGAGCTCGCGGATGCGCGCGCGGTGAGCGGACCCCACGTGCTGCTTGCACGCTGCCTTGCGGAGGCCGTGGGATCGATCTGGGGAAAGCCACTCACGATGAACGTTTCGATGCCGATCGCGGCTGCGATGCTGGATTTGGGCTTCAGCTCGTCGGTCGTCAAGGCAGTGCCGATCCTCGCCCGCACCGCCGGTTTATTGGCGCATCTCGCCGAGGAGCAAGAGCATCCGATCGGTTTCGCGATGGCGGCCGGCGCGGAGGAGGCGGTCGAGTATCGGCGGGATCGCGAAGCGCGAGAGCAGTGATCCTGGCGCCTGAGGTGGAGACCCGCCCTTGGGCAGATCAGCTCGTGCTCGACGATGCGAGCTATCGCGCCCAGCTCGCTTACCTGTTCGAGCGCTCCTCGTTCTACCGGCAGAAGCTGGGGGAGGCGGGAATCGCCTCGCCCGCGGACGCGGGCGGGCTCGCGGCCATCGCACAGCTGCCGGTGAGCGACAAGCAGGAGCTCAGGGCAACCTGCACAGCCGAGAACCCGTTCGGCGCCCACGTCTGTGCGGATCGGTCCGAGATCGTAAGGGTCTATTCGACCAGCGGCACCACCGGTATCCCGAGCTACATCCCGCTGACGGCCGGCGACCTCGACAACTGGGTGACCGCGTCGGCGCGCAGCTACGTGGCCTCTGGGCTCGCCGCAGGCGAGTGGATCGTCTCGACCTACAACGCTGGTCCGTTTGTGGCCGGTGCGGCGCTCGCTGCGTTCGATCGCCTCGGCGTCTGCCACATCCCGGTCGGCACCGGCAACGCGGAGCGGCTGCTGCTCGCGATCGATCGTCTCCGCCCGGATGCCACTGCGCTCACGCCGTCCTACGCGGCCTACCTGATCGAGCGGGCAGCGGAACGCGACGTCGACCTGCGGGGCTCGAGCGTACGGCGCGTCCTGGTGGCCGGGGAGCCCGGCGGCGGTGAGCCGGCCTTTCGCGCGAGGATCGAGGCCGGTTGGGGCGCGAGGGTCACGGAAGCCATGGGGATCGGCGACATCGGGGTATCGCTGTGGGGGGAGTGTGAACAGCAGCGCGGGATGCACCTCGGCGCTCGCGGGTTCGTCCACGCCGAGCTGATCGACCCCGACACAGAGGGGGGCGTCGAGTTCGTCGATGGCGCGACCGGAGAGCTCGTGCTCACGCATCTTCAGCATCGCGCGGCGCCGCTGCTGCGATTCCGCACGCGCGATCACGTCGAGGTCCGAACGGGGCCTTGCGCGTGCGGGCGCACGAGTCCGCGCGTGCGCTGCATCGGGCGAACGGACGACATGGTGATCGTCCGAGGGGTGAATGTGTTCCCGTCGGCTGTCCGTGAAGTGATCAGCGCGTTCGCTCCCGAGGTCAGCGGCCACATCCTGGTGAAACCGCCGGCGCCTGGCGTCAAGCAGGAACCACCGCTTCCTGTGATCGTCGAGCTGGCCCAGCATCGAGCAGCCGATCCGGTGCTCGCGGATTCGATCCGCGAGCAGCTGCGGAACGTGCTCGTCGTGCAAACTCAGATCGAGCTTGTGCCGTGGGGCAGCTTGCATCGGAGTGAGTACAAGTCCAAACTCCTCGAGCGATAGCCGAGGAGAGCAGCGAATGCGGAAGCTTTTCGACCTAGGAGAACCACATGGCCGCAAACACGATCAGCATCCTGAAGCCAAGCGTCAACAACCTATCCGTCAGGATCTTCGTCAGAGCGGCGGGCCTTGAGTTCGAGGAGGTCGACGTCTGGGGCAAGAAGAGCACACCGGAGTTCCTGGGCAAGGATCCGGCCGACCTGACGCCCTTGCTCGAAGAGGACGGCCTAGCCAAGGGCTCCCTCTGGGAGAGCTGCGCGATCATGCAATACCTCTGCAACAAGCACGGCCTGGAGCAGTTCTACCCGACGGACCCCGGGCAGCGCGCGATGATCGACAGCGCGATGTTCTACCTGATCGGCACGCTCTATCCGCTTGTCGCCCGCGCCACCTATCCGGTACTTGGCTTCCCTCAGTACGCCGGCGAAGTTGGCTGCTCGGATGCCGGCCCAGAGCTGAAGGCAAAGGCTCAACTCGATGCGGCGGCGGCAATCGAGGGGCCGCTCGAGGCCTACCGGACCTTCTTCCTGGACGGCAAGCAGTTCATCGGCGGCGAGACACCGTCGATCGCCGACATCCGGCTCGCAGCAACACTCGAGTTCTTGAACGCGATCGACTACGAGCTGCCATCGTGGGCAAGCGACTACATGGCCGCTATCGAGAATGCCCTCGGCGACGCCTATTCGGAGCCGGCTGGGGACGTGCGCGGCTACGTAGGCTCAGTCAAGACCGGCGTTTGATGACCTCACGCCAGGAGCGCCCGTCGTCTGGGCCGCCATCTTGGCTGTCGTTGCGGCGACGGCCAAGACAGACAAGCTGCACAAATTCCTCTTGGTCTTCGCTGGATGGGTTATCGGGTGGGTGTCGGCCACAATCGCCCGATACGTCTACCCGCCACCGAAGTCTCGCCATCCCGGGGTCGACCAGTCCTGAATCCGACGAGGGGCACGTCTGTCACTGGCTGAGGCGGCAGCTGGCCAACCTGGTCCGGCGCTGATCCGCTCTGGAGCGGCAAAACCGCGGCAGAGGGAGGAGTCGCGCAGGCTTGGCGCGTGCGCCGCGGTTAGGCTTGCGCGATGGTCGTCGGGATTATCGGTTGCGGGAACATGGGTACGGCGTTGGCTCGCGGCTTGGGCACGCCGGTTCTGTGCAGTGACGCGCTTCCGGAGTTGGCGCTGAGACTCGCGGCAGACGTCGGCGGCGAGGCGCTTTCGACCAACGCGGAGGTTGCGGAGCGCTCTGATCTGCTGGTGCTGTGCCACAAGCCGTACCAGCTGGAGGAGGTCGCTGATCAAGTAGGCGGACGCGCCAAGGCGGTGGCGTCGATCCTGGCGGGCGTCCCGCTCAGCGCCCTCGAGGCGGCCTACCCGGACACGCCGTTGCTGCGGTTGATGCCCAACATCGCCGTCGAGGTAGGTCGTGGAGTGATCTGCTACGTCCGCGGAGGGCTCGTCGATGACCGACTGGCGGCCGAGGTGGTCGAGCTGTTCGGCCGCGCGGGGAAGGTCGTGGCAGTCGAGGAGCGACTGATCGATGTTGCGATGGGGCTGATCGCGGTAGCGCCCGCGTATGTGGCGCTGATCGCTGAGGCTTGGATCGACGCAGGAGTCGCGCACGGCATGCGCGCCGACCAAGCGGGCGAGCTGGTAGCGGAGGCGATCGCGGGCTCGGCGGAGCTCCTGCTCGCGCACGATCTGGACACGCTCCGAGTGCGCCGCGCAGTGACCACCCCGCGCGGAGTTACCGCCCAAGGCCTCGCGGCGCTGGAGCGCGCCGCCGTGCGTACCGCGCTCCAAGACGCCCTGGACGCAGTGATCGGGCATCTGGGGTGAGCTTGCAGCGGTCGCGCAGGCGATTAGCGGCCGTCGTGTCGATCACGCCAAGCGGCGCTCGTCAATCGGAGTTACCCGACCTCGTGAGCGCTTGCAGCAGTGTCACGAGCCGGTTCACGTCGGCGACGGTCACCGTCAGCTCGGGATGCCGGATCAACCCGAGCGGATCGAGACCACGCACGGCGGTCGCGAACGAGACGCGCACACCGAGCTTTCCGTTGGTCGCGAACGTCAAGCCCCTGTCGGTAATGGCCAGCCGCGCGGGTCCCGCCGTCTTGATGAAGCGATACGGGCCCGTCACCGCGACGTCCTTGATGTTCGCTAGCGGCGTTCTCACACGCCACGGCCCAAAGCGAGCGTCGAAACCAGCCTCGCTGACCTGAACCCAGGCCGTCGACGGGGTCACGCCAAATGCCACCGCGAGCCGACGGTACGACGGCTCGAACGCGAACTCGAAACGCTCGGTGTCGTCCACCAGCCGATGCTAACTAGACGTCGGCGTGGGCGATGCGGGAGGCGCCGCGCGGCGCATCGGCGTCTCCTCGGACTGCGTCGACAGAGCCGGGAGCAACGTTGGGCTGGCGGGGGCAGAATCAACTGCGTGAATAGACGCCCGGTGACCTAAGGAGAGGAACGTGATCGTCGATTGTGCCCACTACCAAGACGGGCGACGCCAGCACCAGGGGCCCATGGAGCTAGGTCGTGCCGCGGAGTTGTGCTTGGAGAACGAGGGCTTTGTCTGGCTGGGCTTGTTTGAGCCTGACCCGACGGAGCTGGCCGACGTGCAGGAGCGCTTTGGCTTGCACGATCTTGCCGTCGAAGACGCGCAAAGCTTCCACTTGCGCCCCAAGATTGAGCGCTACGAGGATGGCGGCATCTTCTTCGCGGTGTTTCGTACCGCTCGGTATGTCGAGGACCGTGAAGAGGTGGAGGTCGGGGAGGTGTCGGTCTTCATCTCGCGCCGTTTTGTGATTACCGTGCGTCAGGGGAGCGCGAGTGAGCTCCACGGGGCGCGGCTGCGTTTGGAGGACCGCCCCGAACTGCTCAAGCAGGGCACGGGGGCGGCCTTGTGGGCGATCCTCGACACGATCGTCGACGGGTATGCACCCGTGATCCAGGGACTCGAGCGCGATGTCGAAGAGGTCGAAGCGACAGTCTTCAGAGGCGCGGTCGCGCCGACCGAGCGGATCTATCTGCTGCGCCGCGAGGCGACGGATTTCTATCGCGCTGTGCATCCATTGCTAGGGCCGCTCGAGGCGCTCGAGCGGGGCGCCTACCTCGAGGTGAGCAACGAGCTGTCCCAGTTCTTTCGCGACGTAAACGATCACCTCAAGCTCGTCAACGAGGAGATCGTCGCGCTCCGCGACGTGCTGGCCACTGTGCTGCAGGCGAACATGGCCGTGATCTCCAACCAACAGACTGAGATCAGCGTCCGTCAGAACGAGACGATGAAGCAGTTGACGCTCGTCGCCACGATCTTCCTGCCGCTGTCGTTCATCACTGGCTTCTTCGGGATGAACTTCGGGTGGCTGATCGGGCACATCACCGCATTCTGGGTCTTTGCTGTGTACGGCCTCGGCAGCCTGGCGCTCTCGACTGCCGGCATCTACCTATGGTTCCGCCGCGGCGGCCACATCGGCTCGACATGACGCCTGCACAGTGGTCAGGCGCCGCAGAGCTGGCCGCCGGACCAGCGCCAGACGACGCGAGACTCGGCGCCGGGTCCTCAAGAGGATGGTCTAGGGGCGGAAGAAGTCGTGCAACGCCAGTTTGCCAACGTTATCTGCGCAGGTGCTTGCGCGTGCGCAATCACACCTTTTGTGCAATACTTGTATGCATGCAAGCAACGACCATTGATCGGACGACGACGACAGACCTCGCCAAGGGTCTGTACGCGCTCGTCGTGTTCCTGCACAAGAACTGCAACTCGGACCTGTTCGAGGCAGTTGGTGCCCTCGAGTTGACGCTCACCCAGATCAAGCTTATGCACCACCTCGAGGACGCCTCGCGAGAGCTGACCCTCAAGGAAGCGGCCGACTCAGTCCTCATCTCACTGCCGGCCGCGAGCCGGACGGTCGACGACCTCGTCAGGCGCGGCTTCGTCGCGCGCCACGAGGACTCCGAGGACCGCCGGATGAAGAGGATCAGCCCGACCGAAGCCGGCCGCGCGGTGATCCGCCGGCTGAACGCGGCTCGCCTGAGCGGCCTCGAGCAGTTCACAGAGACGTTGACCGAAGCCGAGCGCGTCCAGCTCTCCGAAGCCCTTTCGAAGCTGCTCGACAGGGAGGACGTCGCGGCTTGCCGACCGGAGGGACTCGGGTCGTGACCGAGCGCATCCTCGCCCACAGACACCGCCTAGTGACCGCCGAGAACAGCCGCTGGTGGACGCTCGGTGCGATGTGCTTCGCGCTGTTCATGGTGATGCTCGACAACACCGTCGTGAACGTGTCGCTGCCCTCGATCCAGCGCGACCTTCACGCCTCTCTGTCTGCGCTTGAGTGGACCGTGAACGCCTACACGCTGACGTTCGCGGTGCTGATGGTCACCGGCGGCCGCCTCGGGGACATCTTCGGACGGCGCAAGCTGTTCCTGTTCGGCGTAGTCGTGTTCGGCCTCTCGAGCGTCGCGATCGGCGTGGCTCCCGATGACACCACGCTCGTCGCCTTTCGCGCCGTGCAGGGCATCGGCGCCGCGTTCATGATGCCGGCGACGCTGTCGATCATCACCCAGGCATTCCCGCCGCACCAGCGGGGAATGGCGATCGGAACATGGGCCGGGGTAAGCGCGATGGCACTCGCAATCGGCCCGGTGCTCGGCGGCTTCCTGACCCAGTACGTCAGCTGGCGGGCGATCTTCTTTCTCAACCCGCCGATCGCAGTCGCCGCTGTCGCCGTGACGCTGTTCGCTACCCGTGAGTCCCGCGACGAGACGGTCGACAAGACCGTCGACATTCCCGGTATCGTCGCGATCACGGTGGGCCTCACGGCGCTCGTGTTAGCGCTCGTCGAGGGCAACCGCTGGCACTGGGGCTCGCTGCGCGTGACCTCGCTGTTCGCCACCGCGCTCGTTGCACTGGTTGCGTTCGTGCTGATCGAGCTGCGTCACAAGGCGCCCATGGTGGACTTCCGTTTCTTCCGCTCGCGCTCGTTCCTCGGCGCCAACCTGGTTGCGTTCTTCGTGACGTTCGCGATGCTCGCCCAGTTCTTCTTCCTGGCGCTGTACATGCAGAACATCCTTCACTTCTCGCCGCTCCAGGCCGGGGTGCGCTTTCTTCCCGCGACCGCGCTGATCATCGTCATGGGGCCGCTAGCCGGACGCCTCACAGACAAAGTGGGACCGCGTCCGCTGATGACCGCCGGGCTGGTGGTTGTCGCCACAGCGATCCTCATCCAGTCGAGAATCACAATCCACAGCGGGTATTTGCTGCTGCTTCCCGGATTCATCCTGATGGGAATCGGGATGGGGCTCGTGATGTCGCCGATGAGCACCGCCGCGATGAACGCCGTCGATCGAACCAAGGCCGGCGTCGCCTCCGGAGTGCTGTCGATGAGCCGCATGGTCGGCGGAACATTCGGTGTTGCGGTGATGGGCGCGCTGGTCACGACGATTGGTCGGGCGAAGATCGACTCGAGCCTCCCCCACCTTCCGGCCGCCACCCGCGCGGCGATCGCGAACTCACTCGGCGGTGGCGGCGTGCAGGGCCACCACGCGTCGGCGCAGGTCGTCGCCACGGTCCGCGAGGCATTCGTCTCAGCGCTCGGGACCGGCCTCACGATCGGCGCCGTCATGACGCTATTCGGGGCTGTGCTCGCGTGGATGCTGATCCAGCGAGCGCCGACTGGCGTAACGTCGCCCGCGCCCCAGACGGCAGACGCGCAAGCTGCGGCGGTCGAGGTCGGCGTCGCCTGACCTTCGGTTGGCCGGCCCCACCGCCGTCCAACCTCGTCGGCCCGCGGCGGAGGACTCGTCGTCGGACTGACACCCGCCTCGACTAGAGTCGCGCGTCTGTGAAAGCGGCGGTGATCCACGAGAATGGCGGCCCGGACGTCCTGCTCTACGAGGACGTCCCCGATCCGAAGTGCCCCGACGGCTTCGTGCTGATCGATGTCGAAGCGATCAGCATCGAGGGCGGAGACCTGTTGGCCCGCGCGGGGTCGCCGCCGCCGTCGGTCCCGCACATAGTGGGATACCTCGCCGCAGGCACGGTCGTCGCAGTCGGCGGAGGCGTCGAGGACCGCGTAGCCGGCGACCGGGTGGTGACATTGAACCTGTCGGGGTCGCACGCCTCGAAGCGAGCGGTTCCCGCTCTCGCCACTTGGCTGATTCCGGACGGACTGGACACGGCTCGTGCTGCGTGCGTCCCGGTCGCGTTCGGGACGGCCCAGGAGTGCCTGTTCACAGCGGGCCACCTGGAGGCCGGGCAGACCGCCCTGATCCACGCGGGCGCGGGAGGCGTCGGAATGGCCGCGATCCAGCTCGCCAAGCATGCCGGCGCGACCGTGATCTCGACCGCGTCCAGCGACCAGAAGCTCGAACGTCTCAAGCAGTTCGGTCTTGACCACGGGATCAACTACGCCCGCGAGAACTTCGTCGAGCGAACACGCGAGCTGAGCGACGGGCGCGGCGCCGACTTGATCCTCGACTCGGTTGGCGGTCAGAACCTGGTCGACAGCATCGGTGCGCTCGCTTACCGGGGAACGCTCGTCAGCGTGGGGGTGGCCGGCCGCGCCGGCTCCGACATTGAGGCAAGGGCTCTGTGGGGGCAGAACAACACGCTGCGCGGCGTCTTTCTCGGCGGGGCGCTGCTGACCGAGTACCCCCGCGTCCACGCGATGATCGACGATCTGCTCGAGCAGGTCGCGAGTGGCGACATTCGCGTCGAGATAGCCCGGACGTTCCCGCTCGTCGAGGCGTCCGCCGCGCACGCGTATATCGAGAGCCGCCAGGCCTTCGGTCGCGTCGTGATGACGCCGTAGGACCGTCGCGTCGTCGCTGAACAGATCCACGAACAGCTCGACGATGCAGGTCGAGATCAGGTCGCGAGGCGATCGAGGCGTCGCATCGTCGGGCCCGCGCGAGCCTCCTCGTAGTCGAGGTGTTCGAGCAGGTAGCCGTGGAGCTCACGTAGGCTGTCGATCAGATGCTGCCGCGCGTCACCGCCCTCCGGGTCGGTCAACGAGCGGGCGGCAGTTTCGATCACGTCGAGCAGGTCGGAGACGCGGCGATGGTCGGCCTCCAAACGATCAACGACTGGTCCGATCGAGCGGTCGACGGCGCGAAGCGCGGGGAACAGCAGCACGTCCTCGGCGCCGTGATGGGCGTGAACGAAGCGGCAGTACCGTAGGCAGTTCACCTTCAGCTGCCACAGTGGCCCGGTGGTCTTGAGCTCGGCCAAGGCATCCTGGACCGCGTCGCCCGCGAGCCCTTCGCCCACGTCGGCCGCAAGCCGTTCGATCGTCGCAAGGTCGCGACGGATGAACGAATGGACCCACAAGAGCTCTTCGAAGAGCGCCCTGCCTTGGGCGGTCTCGGGGCCCGGGAGGCCTCGATCCCCGGTGTGTTCGGACGCGGTCATCCGCGTCCCTTGTAGCGCATCGGCTCGTCAACCCTTCGACGCCGCACCGGCCTCATCGCATGGGTGGGAAGGTTGCGATCGGAGATACGATTCCTGCATGCCGAGGACGAGCAGCCTCGTGGTTCGCATCTTGCGGACGATCTTGATCGTGCCCGGGCCGGTGTTGCTCGCGATCGTGGTCTTGCAGCTGTTTCCGTCGCTGCCCGAAACGGCGGCGAAGGTGACGATGATGGTGTCTGTGCTTTGGTTGATGTCGTCCATCCTTCTTGTTCCGGCGCTGCTGTTCAACGACTCGGAGTCCTCATCAGGGCCTCCTGACACCGACGGTGGAGGGGGCACAGACCCCCGACAGCCCTCGGATCCGCCCAGCTCCCCGAGCGGCGGCATCCCGCTCCCGGATGCCGAGCAAGCGCGCGAGCGGGTACGCGACCACGATCGCCCCGATCGCGTGCGGTCGCGGAGGCCCGCACGCGAGCCGGACCGCGCGCCGGCACCGATGCTGCCGGACGCCTAGTACGCGGGACGTGGACGGTGTGCATGACATGGGAGGGATGCACGGGTTCGGCCCAGTTGTCGAAGCCGGCGGAGATCTGCCCTACCACGAGCGCTGGGAGCCTCGGGTGTTCGCGATCCAGATGCTCGTGGGCATCGAGGGTCTGGGCGCCGGTCCGGGTGGGCGAGCGGTGCGCGAGGAGATGGAACCGGCCGAATATCTGGCGGCTTCGTACTACGAGCGCTGGCTGTTCAGCGCCGAGCGGCGCCTGCAGCGAAAGGGCACGATCGCGCCCGGAGAGGTCGAGAGCATGATGGAGCGCCTCGAGGCCGGGGAGTCGATGCCCACGCACCGAGACCCCGCGATGGCGGAGCGGATCCTCGCTGACCTGCAGGCGACATATCCGATGGAACCGCCGCCGGAGGAAGCTCGATTCGGTTCGGGTCAGCGCGTGCGCGTCAAGCGGATCCATCCCGCCGGGCACACGCGCAGCCCGCGCTACGCCCGTGGCGCGGTGGGCGTCATCGAGGACGTGCGCGGCGCGGACCGCCTGCCCGATCGGGCCGTGTACGGAGAGGACGTCGCCCCGGAGCCGGTGTATTCCGTCGGGTTCAGCTCGTCGGACCTGTGGGGTCCCAGCCAGGGGTCTCCGTGGACGGTGTTGCTCGACCTGTGGGAGAGCTATCTGGAGCCGGGATGACGAAAGACCATCACCATCCGCACCCTGAGTCGGCGGTCGAGTTGCGCGCTCGAGCGCTCGAGGCGCTGCTCGCCGAGCGTGGTCTTGTGTCGACCGACGCGATCGACGCCGTGGTCGAGCTCTACGAGCACGACGTGGGACCGCAGAACGGCGCCAAGGTCGTCGCCCGGGCATGGGTGGACGAGGAATATCGAGCGCGCCTGCTGGGCGATGCCAACGGCGCGATCGCAGAGCTCGGGTTCGGCGGCGCCGAGGGCGACAACATGGTGGTGGTAGCCAACACGCCCACGATCCACAACATGGTCGTCTGCACGCTGTGCTCGTGCTATCCGTGGCCTGTGCTCGGCTTGCCGCCAAGCTGGTACAAGAGCCCGCCGTACCGGGCACGCGCGGTCTCAGAGCCGCGCGCGGTGCTGGGCGAATTCGGGGTCGAGCTGGGTGACGATGTCGAGATCCGGGTGTGGGACTCGAGCGCCGAGGTCCGCTACCTCGTCCTGCCGCTGCGTCCGAGTGGCACCGAGGGCTGGAGCGAGGCAGAGCTCGCAGCGATCGTCTCCCGCGACTGCATGATCGGAACTGCGGTGCCCCGGGTACTGGACTCGGCAGCCGGATGAGCGCGGACGCGCCCGGGCTGGCGAGCGTAGACCACGAGCTCGGCGACGAGGCGCCGTTGCCTCGGGACAACGGAGAGCTTGTGTTCGAGGAGCCCTGGCAGGGTCGGGCGCTCGGGATGGGCGTCGTCGCGCTCGAGCGGACCGGCGCCTCGTGGAGCGGGTTTCGCAGGCATCTCGCTGCTGCGATCGCGGCACACAAGCCCGATCCCGACGAGTCGGAGGCGACCGCGTACTACGCCTCGTGGCTCGACGCGCTGGAGGCCCTGCTCGCTGAGTGCGGGCTGCTCGGCCAGCCGCAGTGATCTCTCGACGCCGGTCGGCGGTGGATTCGAACGATCAGTCGGCCTTTGCCAGCTTGAAGCGTCTGGCGATGCTTTGCATCACCGATGATTTTTCGCCCTGTAGGTTGTCGTACTCCGCATGAGCCGAACAACCTGCCACATGTCCATCTCGCTCGACGGCTTCGTCGCGGGCCCAGACCAGGACCGCGACAACCCGCTAGGCGTTCGCGGCCTCGAGCTTCACCAATGGCACTTTCACGCGGGCGAGCCCGGTCACGAGGCGGACGTGGGCCCGCGCGACGAGCTGCTGAAGCGCCAGGGCGCGTACGTCATGGGTCGCAACATGTTCGGCCCGATCCGGGGCGAGTGGGATCCGGACTGGCGCGGGTGGTGGGGCGATGAGCCGCCCTACCACGCCCCAGTGTTCGTTCTCACCCACTATGCGCACGACCCGATCGAGATGGAGGGCGGGACGACGTTCTACTTCGTCACGGAAGGTTTCGACGTCGCCTTGGATGAGGCGAAGGCCGCTGCCGGCGACCTCGATGTCGACATCGCCGGCGGCGCCTCGACCGTGCGGCAGGCGCTCGCGGCCGGCGCGATCGATGAGCTCTTTCTCAACGTTGTCCCGGTCCTGCTGGGCTCGGGCGAGGGGCTGTTCGACGGCGTGGAGGACCCTGGCCTCGAGCCGGTCGAAGTAGTCCACTCACCTCATGCGACGCACATTCGCTACCGCGTCGGACGGTGAGTCGTCCGCGGCGTTCGAGCTCGCTTCAGCCACCCCCGGCGGGGAGCTAATTGACTCGAGCGGCGGATTGGCAAGCACGACCGACGTGTCGATCTGGCGCTCGGGGATCGTCCAGTAACGCGCGAGCAACGCGGTCTTCTGCTCCGGCGAGACGAGCTCGAAACCGTGCCGCTGATAGAAGCGGATTGCCCAGCCGGCGGCCGCCCAGGTACCGACGAGCATTGGTCGGGTGCTCAACGCCCGGAGATGCGCGAGCAGCACGCCGCCGATGCCGAGCCTCTGACTGCCCGGTAGGACATATGCGTGGCGGATCAGGTCGACCTCGCTCATCGGCTGAATGCCCATGACGCCGACCAGTACGCCGTCCGTCTCATAGCCCCAGAACGCGACCCCGGCGGATACCTCATGGTCGATCTCGCGCAACGGCATGTAGGGCTCGCGCCAACGGTCGGCCGGGATCACACCGCGATACGCCTCCGCGGCGGCGTTGACGATCTCGAAGATGGCCATGCGCTCGTGATCGCGACATGGCCGGATGGCACTCATGACGCCAATCTAGTCGCCCCTAACGGCAAATCGCATCGAATTCATCGCGACCACGGCCGGGTGCAAGGATTCGCGCGGCCGAGTGCAGCGGCGGGACTGACAGGGCGGCGCGCGACGCGTCGGCATGCGAAATCAAGAGGAGGATCGAATGGTGTACGAAGGCCGATCGGCACTGGTTTCGGGAGCTGGAACGGGGATCGGGCGGGCGAGCGCCATCCGCTTGGCGCGGGACGGCTACGGCGTCACCCTCGTCGGGCGGCGACCGGGTCCGTTGTCCGACGTCGCGGCTGAGATCGCCGCGGGCGGTGGGCGAGCTGTTCCGGTCCCGGCGGACGTCGCGACGGTCGACGGCTCAGAGAAAGCGGTGAACGGTGCGCTCGGCGCCTTCGGACGCCTCGACGCGCTCGTCTGCAACCACGGCGTTGGTGCGAGCACCGCGGTGGGGGACGAGACCTTGGAAGGTTGGGAGTCGACCATGCGGATCAACCTCACGGGGCCGTTCCTGCTTGCCCGCGCGGCGCTCCCGCATCTGATCGAAACGCGCGGAGCGATCGTCAACATCAGCTCGACGAGCGGCTGGTTCGCCGGCCCGGGCTGGGCGTCCTATTGCACGTCGAAGGCGGGGCTGATCACGCTCACCCGCTGCTTGGCCAACGATTACGGCCCACAAGGCGTCCGCGCGAACTGCATTTGTCCAGGCTGGGTTCGCACTCCCATGGGCGATGAGGACATGAGCGCTGTCGCGGATGCCTGGGGCGCCTCCGTTGACGATGCGTACTGGCTATGCAATCGCGACACACCTCTCCGGCGTCCGGCGGAGCCGGAGGAGATTGCTGACGTGGTCGTCTTCCTTGCAGGGCCGCAGTCACGCTACGTGACCGGAGCGGCGATCCCGGTCGACGGCGGCGCCACGGCAGTCGATGCGTCCTCAACCCCGTTTCACGGCCCCGAGGAGCGGCTACGCGAGCTGCTCCGATGAGCTACGCACACCGGGCCTTGCGCGTTTAGTGTTGCGGCATGTCGGAGATGCGTCGAACGCTTCTGTCTCAGCCAAATGAGCTTCGCCGGCTGCTCGCCGACCCAGCGCCGGTGGCGGCAGTCGCGGACCGGCTGCGGGGGCGCCGTCTGCTCCTCGTCGGCGTGGGCACGAGCTGGCACGCCGCTCACCACGGCGTGTGGCTGCTGCGCGAGGCGGGCGTGGAGGCGAGCGCCGAAAACGTGGCGGACCTCGCGCCCTACGGGCGGGCGTTTGACCCGGACGGAGGAGTGCTCGTGCTCAGTCATACGGGTGGCACGGGCTACTCGCGTCAGGTGCTCGAACGCGCCCGCGCGGACGGCGCGGAGGTGGTGCACATCTCCGGCGTGGGCAACGGCGGGGATCTCGAGACGACCCCTCCGGAGGCCTCGTACGCCTACACCGCAAGCCATACCGCAGCGATGCTGCGCCTCGCACAGCTGGCGGTCGCATTCGGCGCGAACCTCGACCTCGAGGCGGTGCCGGACGCGGTCGCGGCCGTGCTCGGCCGCGACGGGCGGCTGCTTGGCGCTCAGCCCGAGCGGCTTGTCGAGTTGATCGGAGCGGGGCCAAACGCCTGGACTGCCCAGGAAGGATCGCTGAAGATCCGCGAGGCGTCGTACGTTGCGGCTGAAGGGTTGTCAGCCGAGCAGCTCCTCCACGGCCCGAGCGTGGCTCTCGACGCGCGGGACGCGCTCGTGGTGCTCGACGGAGGTGGTCCGATGGCCGACCGTGTCGAGGCGATCGCCGCGGCGCTCGAGGTGACCGGCGCGCGAGTGGTCCGCTTCAGCGAGCGCGGCCTCGGAGAGCCCTTGTCCGTGTTCCCGCTGACGGTCGCCGTCCAGCGGATCGCGCTAGAGCTGGCGGAAGCTCGCGGCGTGAGCCCCGATCGCTTCCGCTACGAGGAGGACCCCCGCCGCGAGAAGGCGTTCGAGGCGCTCGGTTTCTGAGGACCCGCTGGATGAGCGACGCTAAGCGCGCTGACCTGGTCTCGCTTCAGCGATATGACTGCATCTGTGAGTGCACGCAGCCTTGACGCGGTCTTCTTCGATCTGGACGGCGTCCTGATCGACTCCGAGGGCGTATGGGATGCCGCCCGGCGCGCCGTCGTGATGGAGGCAGGTGGGCACTGGCGAGCTAGCGCGACGCGCGCGATGATGGGGATGAGCGCGGCGGAGTGGTCTCAGTACCTCCGCGACGAGCTCGGCGTCCCACTCGACGCCACCGAGATCAACGAACGGGTGGTTGCGCGACTGCTCGCGGGATACCAGCAGCAGTTGCCGTTGCTGCCCGGTGCCGTGTCGGCGGTCAGGCGCCTCGCGGCGCGATGGCCGCTCGGGCTCGCCTCGGCATCGAATCGAGAGGTGATCGATGCCGTGCTGGCCGCAAGCGGGCTGGCCGACAGCTTCGCCGTCACCGTGTCAGGCGACGAGGTCGCTCACGGAAAGCCGGCCCCCGATATCTATCTCGCCGCTGCCCGCAACCTCGGCGTCGCACCGGCCAGCGCAGCCGCCGTCGAGGACTCGAGCAACGGCCTGCGCGCCGCCGCGGCTGCAGGGATGCTCGTCGTCGCGATTCCAAACCAGACCTTCCCGCCCAGCGCAGACGCGCTGGCGCTCGCAACCCTGGTCTTCGGATCACTCGACGAGCTAACGTCGGCAGCGATCGATTCAGTCAACTGACCCCGCGAGTACACGGAGTTCCGGCCGGTTGCGTTACACGTTCGGTCAGGAAGGGTGGGAGGAAGTCGCCGACTACGCGGTCGACTGGGCCGCGAGCCACGCTGTCCAGCCCGCGGCCGTCTGACCGAGGACTCGGAGTCGCCTCGGGTTACTAGCACCCCTCGTCGGTCAGCTTCGTGCAGTCGGACGCGATCTGCCCGATCGCCTGCGCCAGCAACGTGTTGAGTGTCTCCCGCTCCGAGCTTGTCAGCGTCGCGAGGATCTCGTCGTCGATCTGGCGAAACGCGCGGTCGAGGTCTGCGAGCAGCCGCTCGCCCGGAGGCGCTAGCTCGATGATCGCGCGCCGGCGATCGGCGCGGTCGCGGCGGCGCTCGATCAGCTCCGCGTCTTCGAGGCTGTTCAGTACCGCGACGAGATTTGTCGCGTCGACGCCGAGTAGCTCGCTGAGCGTCTGCTGAGCAGACGGCCCTCGTTCCCGAAGGTGCTGGAGCGCTAGCAGCTCGCGTGGACGCAGTCCCAGTGGTGCGATCGCCTGCTCGACGCGACGGCGCATCCCGCGGGCGAGCTGCGAGATCAGCAGGCTCGAGGCGGCGCTGGCCCGAGTCTCTGATCCGCTGACGGTCACCGGTCGATTGTAGGCGACAAGTCATTTGTGCTATATAAATGATTAGCTCTCTACCAAGCAGCTTGATCCGACCCGCCCACAAGGAGCCGCGAGTATGACGACGTTCACTCTCCCCGATCCTGGCCCGCCGAATACCGAGTTCGAACGCCCGGCCGACCGAGCACGCCTCGAAAGCACGGCTGCAGCGCTGGCCGAGCGCGGCTTCAAGGTGCATGTCGCCGACAGCGCAGAGCAGGCCCGAGAGCTTGTGCTCGACGCAATCCCCGAAGGATCAGAGGTCCACATCGCCCTGTCCGAGACGATGCGCGAGCTCGGCATCACCAGCGAGATCGACGAGTCTGGCCGGTACGACTCGGTGCGCTCCCGGCTGAACGCGCTCGACCGCCAGACCCAGGACCGCGAGCGACGAAAGCTCGGCGCCGCGCCCGACTACATCGTCGGCAGCGCTCACGCCGTCACCGATGACGGCGAGGTCATCGTCGGCTCGGGGTCCGGCAGCCAGCTCGGCGCCTACGCGTACGCGGGCGGCAATGTCATCCTCGTCATCGGCCACCAGAAGCTCGTACGCGACCTCGACGAGGGCCTCCGGCGCGTGCGCGAGTACAGCCTGCCCCGAGAGTACGCCCGGATGCAGAGCGTGGGCTTCCCCGGAAGCCTGCTCGCAAAGACACTGATAATCCACCACGAGCCCTCCGGCCGCATCACGGTCATCCTTGTGCCCGAGACGATCGGCTTCTAGCGCAGCGGCCCCGGGGGCGAGGCCGAGGCACGCAGGACTTCCGGCGTGCTTGCGTGGGGCGGGATCATTCAGCGGGAACACCGAAAGAGGAGACCGCATGGAGAGCTGGGATATCCGGTCGCTGGACATAGAGCCCCGTCGCCCCCAGGTACTGCGCTCGGACGAGGAGATCAGGGCGATCGCCATTCGCCTGCCCGGCGGGGAGGAGCTACAGGAGCATCAGGTCCACGAGCGCGCCTACCTGCTCGTCGCAGACGGCGAGATAGAGATCAGCCAAAACGGCAGCAGCGTGACCGGTGGACCCGGTTTCCTCTCACACTTCGAGCCCAACGAGCGCCGGACAGTCCGCGCCCTGGCCGACGCGCGGCTCGTGCTCGTGCTCGCGCCCTGGCCCGGGGTGGGGCACCCGACGCGTCTCGCCCAAGATCGCGCAGAGGCTTGAGTGCCTTGCGACTAACGGCCAACGGCGCCTGAGGCGCCTCGACGCGGATCTCGAGGTCGGCGAGAAATGTCAGCGATGGTTGGCGCGAAGCATCTGCTGCTGCTGCGTCACGCGAAGTCGAGCTGGGACGATCCCGCACTCGCAGATCACGATCGCCCGCTCGCGGCGCGCGGGCGAAAAGCGTCGAAGCTGATCGGGGCGCACCTTCGCCGTGAGCAGATCGAGATCTCTTTGGTGCTCTGCTCATCGGCACGGCGTGCGCGCGAGACGCTCGAGCTGGTCGCGCCGTCCGGCGAGGTTCGGATCGAGCGCGAGCTCTACGGCGCCTCGGCGGACGAGCTCCTCGAACGCTTGCATCGCGTGCCTGACGAGGTCGCAGAGGTGATGCTGATCGGACACAACCCAGCGTTCCAGGACTTGGCCGTTGCTCTCGTCGGAGCCGGAAGCGAGCTCGCCTCGCGAAAGTTCCCCACCGGTGCGCTCGCCACACTGATGTTCACGGGACCCTGGCGCGCGCTGGAGCATGGGCACGCCGAGCTTGCCGCGTTCGTCACACCGAGAGAGCTCGGGTAGCTCGCGCCGGCTCGACTCGTCAGCGCAGAGGCCATAGGATCGGCGCAGTCGATAAAGGAGCCAACAGATGCACGCACGAGTAGCGACATTCGAGGGCGGAGACCCCGAAAGTGTTCGAGGGATGCTCGCGGAGATCAGCCGCCAGTCGCAGTCAGGGCCGCCCGAGGGCGTGCCCGCCGTCGGTCTCCTTGCGCTTCATCAGCCTGATCAGGGCAAGGTTCTGGCAATAACCCTGTTCGACACCGAGGAGGACCTTGACCAGGGGGACGCGACGCTCAGCTCTATGGACCCTCCGGTCCCAGGTGGCATGGGCAGGCGCACGTCAGTCGAGCGATACGAAGTCGGCATCAAGCTGGACCTCTGATCTCTTCAGGAGCCCTGCCGTCCACCGGCCTCGCGCGATCGGGCGCGCGGCTGGTGGATGGCTAGTGTGAGCTCGTCGGCTGACTCGTGTCGTAACCGAGCGGGTGGTCGCTCGGCTGGCTCGCCTGATCTGCGGCCGCCAGCTTCCTTGCGGCCTTCTTGGCCTGCTTCTCGGCTCGACGCTCGCGCAGCCGGCTCTCACGGGTGAGCTTTGCCATCGTGGTCTTTTTTTTGCCGCTCGACGCCATGTGTGTTCCAGCCAGCGAGTGGCTTAGAGCACCTGGACGTTGGCGGCGGCCGGGCCCTTGGGGCCTTGCTCGGCGTCGTAGCTCACCTTCGCGCCTTCGGCGAGTGACTTGA
>CATPBV010000118.1 GCA_955652345.1 uncultured Solirubrobacteraceae bacterium
AGACGGGTCGCCTGATCGGGCTGGTGTTCGTGATCCAGCAGGTGTGGGTCGCGGTCGTGTTCTTGACCAGACGTCCGCCGCGTACCGTGAGCAGACGCCCGCTCGACTGGATCGCGGCCTACGCCGGCTGGTTCACGTCGTTTCTCGTTCATCCGGGCAGCTACCACCCGGCGTGGGGAGTGGCGGTTGGATTCTGGGTGCAGATCGCCGGGCTCCTGCTGTGGGCCTGGGCGCTGTGGAAGCTCGGTCGCTCGTTTGGCGTCGTCGCCGCCGATCGCGGACTCGTGACCCGCGGGCCGTACGCGCTGGTCCGGCACCCGCTCTACACCGCATACATGATCGGGGGCATCGGCTATCTGATGCAGAGTCCGTCGGTATGGAACGCAGTCGTCGACCTGATCGCGGTTACCTGGCAGATCGTCCGGATCAACGCGGAGGAGCGCCATCTCGACAGCCCCGACTACGCCGCGTACCGCGACCGCGTGCGCTGGCGGCTGTGTCCTGGGCTGTGGTGAGGCGAGACCAATCCCGGTGCCCGTCTAGGCAACTCTGGCCGTGCGCACTCCGGCGGTCCCAGCAGTACCGGGGGATTCGGACAGTGAACACTCCTCGTCATCTCGCCCGAAGCGGGTGGGGACAGAAGAGACCTGAACTGAGGTGCGACCGACGCGAGTGGCGCCAGCGCGAGCAGCGGCGGCGACGCGCGCGCCGCCGCGTCAGCTCGGTGCGCCGGGGCGGTCTGCCGATGCGTGCGAGCCATCTGATGGCGTGAAGCGCCACATCCGGCCAGGATGCAGCCCGGGAGCATGAGCGCCAGTGCGAGGCGCGAAGCGCAAGCGCGCGCCGCCCTCGGGCCGACTGGCGTGCGGAGCCTCACGCCGAAGGAAACGCCTGCACTGACAGGTGGCACGTCTGCGAGGTGGGTGTCGCGTTGGTCGCTTCGTGCCAAACCATGCTGCCTTTCTGCGGGCCGAGCTGGATGAGGTTGAGCTGCCTGTTGTACGTGTACGGGGCTGCGCCAGCAGTTGTGGTGTCGATATTGAATGGCGTGGTGAATGTCCCGGGTGGCACCGTGATACTGGCCGTGAAGTCCGCGACGGTTCCATTGTTGTCGCTCACACCATCGAAATCGATGTTCCAGGATCCGTCGGATGTCTGGATGTAGACGCGCAGCTGGGCCTTCCCGGCGGCGGGCTGCAAGCAGTCGGCTGAGATCGTGACACCGATTACCGTCCCGAGCGTCTGGCGTGTCGGCGTCGCGCTCGCTGTCCCGTCGAAGATGAGCGTCGTCGCACCGGGCCCCTGAGGCCCCGGGCCGCCCGGCTGCCCATTGTGGCCCGGAGTGCCCGGCAGTCCGGCCACGTTCCAGATCAGCTTCTTGTCGTGCCTGGCGCACTTTCCGACATACAGCCCACCGCCTTTGTGATGAACACAGGCGCTGATCTTCTTGCCGCCGCCGGCCGCGATCGCGTACGCACCGCCGCCGAGGAGCAGCATCGCGGGGGCGACAATGGCGGCTGGGGTCCAGCGACCCGTCAGGAACGATCTCATCTTCCCTCCTCGATTGAACGCGGCCATTGGAGACCCTCTGATTCAGGCTAATCGGAACCGCGGACGGAGAAGTCCGCCTTCGTAGGAGGGTGGCGCCGATCAGAGCGCGACTTGCGAGCCGACCGTGACCGTCCGGTCGATCGGCAGCCCGAAGTGATCGATCGGGCTCGCGGCATTGCGTGCCATCGCGACGAATAGCAGCTTGCGCCACCGGCGCATCCCCGATCCATGAGTTGGGATGATCGTCATGCGCGACACGAAGTACGACGCGTGCTCCAGGTCGAGGTTGCGCTCCAGCAGCCCCCGCTTACGGGCGAGGGCAAGCGACGCGGGTACGTTTACGACATCGCGATACCCGGTCCGGATCGTGACGTGGGTGACCTTGAACAGGCCCTCGCCCAGCCGTTCGACGATGAACCGGTCGGACTCCTCGACGCGGGGGACGCTCGCCCGGTCGAGCGAAACGATCAGCACCCTGTCGTGCAGCACGCAGTGGTGCTCGACGTCGGCGCGGAGCGCCAGCGGCGTCGTCAGCTTGCCAGGGCTCAGGTAGATCGCGACGTTGGCGACTCGATGGATCGGCGGGTCAGCCATGCGCAGTTGGTAGAGGAACTCCTTCAGCGGCCCCTCTTCGTCGGTGCGATTGCGCGTCACGATCTCGGCGCCTCGGCGCCAGTTCGCCATCACGATCGCGGCGATCAAGCCGACGCACAGTGGGATCCAGGCGCCCTTGTCGACCTTCGTCAGGTTGGAGCTGAAGAACGAGACCTCGACGGTCAGGAACGTCGCGCCCAGGATCGCGAGCCTCCACTTGGTCGTGTGCCATAGGGATCGCGCGACTGCCAGGAACAGGATGGTGTCGACGATAAACGTGCCGGTCACCGCGACGCCGTAGATGTTCGCTAGCCGTCCTGATTGCTGGAAGATCAACACGAGTGCGGCCACGCCGATCGCCAAGCTCCAGTTCACCAGCGGCACGTAGATCTGCCCCTCCAGCTCTGAGGTGTGCGCGATCTTCAGTCGCGGGAGGAACCCGAGCTGCACCGCCTGGCGTGCCATCGAGAACGCGCCGGTGATCGCAGCTTGAGACGCGATGATCGTCGCGGCGGTCGCGAGGAACACCATCGCGAGCCGCCCCCAGCTCGGAACGAGGAGTGAGAACGGGTCAAAGAACTTGTTCTTGACCAGGTTGGGGTGCGCCAGGATCAGCGCGCCCTGCCCGAGATACGAGAGCAGGACCGCTGGGAAGACGACGCCGAACCAGGTGAGCCGAATCGGGCCCGCGCCGAAGTGCCCCCGATCGGCGTACAGCGCCTCGGCCCCCGTGACCGCCAGCACGACGCCGCCGAGCGCGAAGAAAGCCGCCATGCCATTGTCGACCATGAAGCGAGCGCCCCAGACCGGCGAGAGGGCCTGCAGGACACCTGGGTGCGCCACCACCTCGCGGCCACCGAGAATCCCGATCGCGCCGAACCACACGAGAATCACCGGCCCGAACAGCCAGCCGACCGCCCCGGTCCCTTGGCGCTGGATCGCAAACAGCCCGACCAGGATCCCGAGCGATATGGGAACGACGAGATGCGCAAGGCCGGGAGCGGCTACATGCAGACCCTCGACGGCGGATGTCACCGAGATCGCCGGCGTGATCATCCCGTCGCCCAGGAACAGCCCGGCGCCGAAGATCCCGAGCGTCACGAGCAGCGCCGCCCGTGGCACCCGCCGACGCCTGATCAGGGCGGCCAGGGCCATCACGCCGCCGTCCCCACGGTTATGGGCGCGCATCAGGACGATGGCGTACTTGATCGAGACGACGATGATCAGCGCCCAGAAGATCAGCGAGACGATCCCGTACACCCCGGCCAGCACAGGCTGGACCGCGTATCCGTCGGCGGTACGCGGGCCGAAGATCACCTTCTCGGCGTACAGGGGGCTCGTGCCGATGTCCCCGTAGACCACGCCCAGCGCCCCAAGCGCCAGGACCGTCCGGCCCGCATGCGCGACAACGTCGCGTGAGTCGTCGTCCTCCGCCGCGACGACGGCTCCGTTCGCCGTCGGGCGAGGGGCGGTGGAGACCGGCCAGTATCCGAGCTTGTGCGCGGCCTCGTTGAAGCTGCGCCGCACCTTGGGCTGCGCCCCGCTTCCGTCGCCGTCGTGAGCCTCGGGGCCGAGCTTGTGGGCAGCCTCGTGCAGGCTCCGTCGCCGAGGCGGTTCGCTCATCCGGTTGGGTGTTCGAGAGGGATCCGGCTGTCTCGCCTGGGCCGGCCCGTGCGAATGACGTATCTCCGCGGGTAAAGCGTCGAAATCGTGAGGATCCGGCTAGGACGCTCGGGAAGTCCTGCCCTTATGTCCGCGAGAATCCCGCTCTGGCGGGACGCCGGAGCGGCTAGCGGTATAGCCGGTCCCGCACGGCGTGTGTCGTCGTAAGCCATCCGGCCCTCTCGTCGATCAACTGGAAAAACAAGGCGCCGACTGGAGCAAAGCCGAAACAGCAGAGACCAACTATCGGTATTCCTACCTATCTTGAGCTGGGCCCGATCGGGGCGCTAACCGCCGCTGCACAGGGCGACACCTGGCCGGGCGCGGCTCGACGGGCCCATCGCCATGGGTGTAAGTCCCGATATCGGATCCGGCCCAGGCGCGGGGCTGATCAGGCGCTTAGGGTTCTACGAGTCCTCGGCGAATCGCATAGCGCGTGAGCTCCGCGCCGTTGCGCATCCCCAGCTTGTCGAGGATGTTCGCACGGTGATGGTCGACGGTCTTCTTGCTGATCACAAGCGTGCTCGCGATCTCGTCGCTGGTGTAGCCCTCAGCGATCAGCTTGACGACCTGCAGCTCGCGCGGAGTGAGCGGGTCTTCGGGCACCGCTTCGCCTCGTCGAGCTCGCTCGAGGTAGTCCCGGATCAGCGCCCTGACGGCGCCTGGATACAGAAACGGTTCCCCGCGCATGCTCGCTCGGCATGCCTCGACGAGATCGCGATTGGCAGCGGTCTTCAGCACGTAACCGGAGGCCCCGGCTTTCAGCGCTTCGAAGAAGTACTGCTCGCTGTCATGTACCGAGAGGATCAAGACCCGCACCCCGGGGCGGCGCCGGACCAGCTCGGCTGCGGCTTGCAGCCCGGTCAAGCGCGGCATCGACACGTCGAGGATCGCGAGATCGACGTTGCTGGCGAGCGCCTTCTCGACCGCTTCCGTGCCGTCGGTGGCCTCGGCTACCACCTCGATGTCGGTCTCGCTGTCGAGGACGGCGCGCAGGCCGCTGCGCACGACGGCGTGATCGTCGGCAAGCAGCACCCGCGTCTTCAGTGGCGTCGGCATCGCTATTCGCTCGTGACCGGCACGGACAGCGCAACGTCAGTTCCGCGACCCTCGGCGGAGTGGACCTCGAGCGTCCCATCGATCAGCATCGCACGCTCGCGCATCCCGACGAGGCCACCCTCCCTCCTCGCCTCGGGAAGGCCGCGGCCGTCGTCGCTCACGTGCAGCACCACCCGTCCGTCAGCCAGCTTCAGCGAGACGCTGACCTCGGTCCCCTGAGCGTGTCGCAGCGCGTTGGTCAGCGCCTCCTGGGCGACTCGGTAGACGACGAGCTCGACGTCCTCCGACAGGGTAGGCAGTGCTCCGTCGAGATCGCGTCTGACGCGTAGGCCGCTCTGCCCCACCCTGGAGGAGAGGGCGATCAGCGCGTTGACCAGTCCCAGGTCGTCGAGCGCCTCCGGCCGCAGCTCGCGCCCGATTCTGTGGACGTCCTCGAGGCTCCGGAGCACCGTCTCGGCGATCTCCGTCAGCGCCTCACTCTGACGCGACGGTTCCCCGGCGGCCCGTTCGGCCCGGAGTGCTACCGCGGTCAGCGTCTGCCCAACTTCGTCATGGAGCTCGCGCGCGATCCGTGAGCGCTCGCCCTCCTGAGCGGCCAGAGCTCGCCTGCCGCTTTCGAGCCGCTCGTCCTCCAAGCGGTCGAGCATCGAGTTGAGCGCCTCTGCGAGGGCCACGACCTCGCGACCAGCCGTCGGCGACGCCTCAGCCCGGCGGCCCGGTTGGCGCGGATCGACCGTGCCCATCACCGCTGCAAGCCGGCGCAGCGGGCTGAAGACCCGCCGCAGGAGCACGAGATCGACCGCCAGCAACACAATCAGGCCAATCGACAGGATCAGCAGCTCGCTCGGGGTCGCCACCCGGTGGACGGTCACGGGCGTCCATGCGAGGAGTGCGAACGCGGCGACGCACACAACGACGTTCGCGGCGAACACTCGCCAGAGCAGCGATACGTTCTCCCACCGCCACCGCGTTCGAGGCGGGCGGGTCGCGCGGTCCGTGCGCGCGGGTGCGAGCTGGTCGTCGGCCGTCGCGACGGCAGGGTGGGCTTCAGTCGATGAGAGCATCTTCTGGGCTCCTCGGAGCGCTTTCTCACCGACAGACGTTACGACGGCGGACTGCACACCACAAGCCGTCGACAAGCCGGTCGCGACTCGAGCCGGATAACCGGCTGCGACCCGAGCCCAACAACCCGGCTGCGACCATATGTCCGCATGAGCGTCGCGGACGAATCTGAAGGGGTCGCCGTCGAGCAGATCGACGGGGACCCCGACCGGCGGACCGCCGCGATTCCCGCCGCCCTGTTCGAAGAGCCTCAGGTAGGAGAGCAGCGCGTCACCGCGCTCGAGCTGTTCTTCGATCTGGTGTTCGTGTTCGCGATAACCCAGACAACCGGATACGTGTCTGCGGCACCGTCGTGGACCCGGCTGCTCGAGGCTCTCGCGATCCTCGCGGTGCTGTGGTTCGCGTGGTCGGGATACGCGTGGCTCGGCAACACAGCCAACACCGACGAGGGGCTGGTGCGAGTGATCCTGTTCGCAGCGATGGCCGCGATGCTGATCGCGTCGCTCGCGGTGCCGCACGCCTTCGGGGGCGATGGGCTGATCTTCGGTGTGGCGTACTTCGTCGTGCGCGTGCTGCACATCGGCTGCTACGCGGCGGTGGCTCGTGCACGCAACGACGCGACCCTGGCAGCGGTCGTCTGGCGGCTTGGCTCGACGATCATGCCCGCGGCCGCGCTGCTCGTGCTGGCCGGGGCGCTGAGCGGAGCTCCTAGGACGGCGTGCTGGGTGGCGGCGCTGCTGCTCGACTATGGCGGGATCGTCGTTCGAGGCGTCGCGGGCTGGCGGATCGAGCCCGGCCACTTCGCCGAGCGTCACAACGCGGTGATCATCATCGCGCTCGGCGAATCGATCGTGTCGCTCGGGCTCGGCGCCGCGGGCGTGCCACTGGACGCGGGAGTGATAGCCGGGGCGCTGCTCGGAATCGCAACGGCGGCGGCGCTCTGGTGGGCGTATTTCGACGTCGTGTCGATCGTCGCGGAGCGGCGGCTGCGACGAGCCAGTCCGGACGAGCAGGTCCTGATCGCGCGCGACTCCTACACCTACCTGCACCTGCCGATGGTCGCGGGAATCGTCGTGTTCGCGATCGGCGTCAAGCGCACGCTGGAGCACGTGGGCACGCACCTGCCGATCGTGGTCGCCGTTGCCCTGTGTGCGGGGGTGGCGCTCTACCTTCTGGCCCTCAGCGCCTTCAAGCGCCGCAACGTCGGCTCGTTCAACCGGCAGCGGCTCGTGGTCGCCGCTCTGCTCGTGTGCCTGGTTCCCGCCGCGACCGCGGTGCCGGCGCTGCTGGCCCTGGGGCTGGTGACGCTCGTCACCTGCGGTCTGATCGCGTTCGAGTTCGTGCGCTACGCGGAGGCACGAGACCGGATCCGGCACGGCGGCTAGGCCGCTTCACCGCGCTCGGTGTGCGGGTTCGAGACCGAGTTGCCGCATCCGCGCAAGGTTGTCCTCGACCCCAAGCGCAGACACGAGCCTGCCGTCCTCAACCTGGAAGATGTAGATCTCATCGACCTTCTCGAAGCGGCGTCCCGTGGCGGGCACGCCGAGCCATTCGCCCCGGTGCGTGCCAGAGCATCTGAAGTGGGCGACGACCTTGTCAGCTTCGGCGATCAGGTCGACGATCTCCATTTCAAAGTCCGGGAACGCGCTCTGAAAGGGCAGGATCCAGCGCTTTGCGATCTGTGCAAACTCACCGGCGGCAATCTCATGTAGAACGTCCAGCTCGTGACGGGCGACTGCATCAATGAGCCGCTGGACCAGACGCTTGTTGTGCTCGGACGGAAACTGCGCGGCGCCGGTCACGGCTTGCGCGCGCGGATGATCGCGGCCGCCGCGTGCTCGTGAACCCGGTGCGTTTCACGAATCTCGATGTCTTCGAAGCCGGCGGCGTCGAGTGCGGCACGAAACTCCGTCTCGGTGAGTGCGCCGGCAACGCAGCCGGTCCAGGCGGCCATGTCCGCTCTGGTCGCGTCGTCCATGTCGGGGTCGGCGATCACGTCGGAGACGGCAAACCGTCCGCCATGGCGAAGGACTCGGGCTGCCTCGCGGATCACCCGCGGCTTGTCGCCCGAGAGGTTGATGACGCAGTTGGAGATCACGACGTCGACGCTCGCGTCGGGCAGCGGCATGTCCTCTAGGTAGCCCTTCAGGAACTCGACGTTCTCGACGCCGGCCTCCGCGGCGTTGGCGCGCGCGAGCTCGAGCATCTCGTCGGTCATGTCCAGGCCGATCGCCCTGCCGGTCGATCCGACCCTTCGGGCCGAGATGAGCACATCCGCGCCAGCCCCCGACCCGAGGTCGAGAACAGTCTCGCCTTCATGCAGGTCGGCGACCGCGGTCGGAACGCCGCATCCCAGCGAGGCGTTGATCGCGGCTTGCGGGACGTCGGCGCCGGTGGCCTCGTCATAAAGCGTGCCGCCGAACACCCCGGTCTCGTCCGCGGGGCTGCAGATGAGCTGACCCGAGCCGCAGCAGCCCGATTCCGATTCGAGTGCGCGGGCCTGGTCGTACCCGCCCTGGGCGGCCACCTTGGCGGCGTGGGCATACCGCTCGCGGACGGTCTCACGGATATCGGTCAGCTCAGCCATGCGGACAGCTCCTTCAGCGCGTCGGGGATCACGAAGTAATAGGCCCACAGGCCCTGCCGCTCAGAGCCCACGATCTTCGCCTCCCGAAGCACCTTGAGGTGGTGGGAGACCGTAGGCTGGGACAGGTCGAATAGCGGCACCAGCTCGCACACGCACACCTTGCCGGCGTGCCTACGAAGCACGTCGACTAGCTGGAGTCTGACCGGGTCGCCGAGGGCCTTGGCGATGGTCGCCATCCGCTGCGCATGCTCGCGCTCGACGTCGGGATACACGACCGGCTCGCAGCACCGCTCGCCGGCGGGGCGCTTCACCTTCGGCGTGAGCTCCAGATCGACGGCCATCTATGTACATATATCTATTGAAGTGATGGTTGTCAATAGATATCCTCCCGGCGGGATGAAGTACTTCCCGTTCGTGTGCACGCGCTACGCCGGCCGCTGTCGAGACCGCTTCGACGCCCTCGAACTGGCGATGCCCTAGGAATGGACCGGAGTCTCGCCCTCTGGCGGCGTGCCGCAGCTGAAGCACTGGCTGCGTTCGCGCTGGTGTTCGCCGGCTGCGGAGCGATCATCGCCAACGAGCGCTACCACGGCGCGCTCGGAGCGGTCGGGGTGAGCCTCGTGTTCGGGCTGATCATCATGGTCATGGTCTACGCCACCGGCCATCTCTCCGGCGCGCACATCAACCCGTCGGTCACGATCGCGTTCACGCTCACCCGCCATTTCTCCCCCCGCGACGCGGTCGCCTACACCGCCGCCCAGCTCACTGGCGCCACCCTCGCAGCGCTCGTGCTGCTCGGAGTCTGGACCGACAGTCCCGCGCATCTCGGTGTCACCGTGCCCACCGTGGCGGCTGGCAGTGCGTTCCTCTACGAGGCGATCCTCACCGCACTCCTGATGTTCGTGATCATGGCCGTCGCGACCGACACCCGCGCGGTCGGCGCAGGGGCGGCAATCGCGATCGGCGGCGTGGTCGGCCTCGACGCTCTGTTCGGCGGGGCCGTGACCGGGGCATCGATGAACCCCGCCAGATCATTCGGCCCCGCTCTGATCGCCGGTGAGTGGCGCGACTTCTGGGTATATGTCGCCGGGCCGCTTTTGGGCGCCGCGATCGGCGCCTTCGCCTACCAACTCGCCCGCGGCCACCAGCCGCCGCGCACGGCCGACCGCGACCCGGAGGAGCAGCGCGATGGCTCACGTCCTGTTCGTCTGCCTGCATAACGCCGGCCGCTCCCAGATGAGCCAAGCGCTGTTCGAACGCGCGGCGGACGGGCGGCACACCGCCGATTCCGCCGGCACCACCCCGGCCGACCGCGTCCATCCGGAGGTGGTTGGAGTGATGCGCGAGCTCGGGATCGACCTCGCAGAGCGCAAGCCACGGCTGCTTACACGCGAACTCGCCCAGCAGGCCGACGTCGTCGTGACGATGGGCTGCGGCGACCAATGCCCGTTCATCCCTGGCAGGCGCTACATCGACTGGGACCTACCCGATCCGAAGGGCATGCCGATCGACGAGGTGCGCACCACCCGGGATGAGATCAGCCGGCGCGTTGATCAGCTCGTTGAGGAGCTCGACGGCGCCTAAGCGCTAAATCACCTGCGGAGCGCCGCCTCACGCGCCGATCCGGCGGAGCAGCTGGCGCGCGGCGCGTTCACCGGTCTCCACGGCCCCGTCGAGGAAGCCCTGGTTGTTGATCGACGTGTGCTCCCCGGCGAACAGGAAGCGGCCCTCGGTCCGGGCTGCCAGCGTGCCGTAGTTGGCCGCCTGGCCCACGCGGTAGTACGAGTACGCGCCGTGGACCCACGGGTCTCGTGCCCAGTGATCTTCGAAGGCCCGGCCCGTATAGGCGGCAGTGGTGCCCGGGAATACATGCTCCAGCTCGTTCAGCACCCAGCGGACGTCGCCGACCGGGGCCCGGCCGTGGGCCTTCCCGGTGATGCCCGTGCGACCGACGCGACCTCCCGGGTACGCGAGGTACAGAGCCGGACTGGCGTTTGGCCCGAGCTGGACGGTGTCGTCCCATGCGCAGGCCAGGCGCTGCCATTCCCCGTAGGTCACCCCGCTGTAGCCGAGGGCGGGCCAGGTCTTGTGGCTCAGCTCGAGATGGATCTTCGCGTTCGTGCCCATGCCCATCGTCCGGATCACGCGCCGCTTGGTCGTCGACAGGCCGGAATGCTTCAGCTGTACGTGGCGCAGCGTGCTGAAGGGCAGCGCCAGGACGACCAGATCAGCGGTTGTCTGCACGGTTCTGCCGGAAACGTCGAACACCAGCTGGATTCTGCGGTCCGCGCGCTCGCGGACCGCGACGAGCACGTGACCGTGCCGCACGGTGGGGCGCGGAAGCTGCCCGATCATCCGGGAGACGAGCTGGTCATTGCCGCCGACGATGTGGAAGCGCTCGTCGCTGGCGGGGAGCGGCAAGAACGAGGAGGGAGGATTGCTCGTCAGGAGCACGATCAGGTCGAGCGCCGATTGCTCACTTGGATCGCCGCCGTTCTCGGTTACCGCGTTCGCCAGCATCAGCTTGCCGAAGCGGCTCCCTGAGCCGATCTCCGTGCTGTCGAGCCACTCCGGCACGGACATCCGATCGAGCCGCGCCAGGCCGTTCGTACTTTGCATTTGCTGTGCGGCGGCCCTGAATGCGCGCAAGCCGACGCTGTGCCAGTCGGCGTTCGCCTCGGCGTAGGTGTAGAGGCGGCCGCTGATGAAGAAGACGTCCTCTCCGCGGGGGAGGTCGCCGCCGTTCACGACCTCCTGCTTCAGGCCGAGCCTTGACGCAAGCCCGCGCACCGCCGTCTGATTGCTGTCCAGGAACTGTCCCCCGTGCTCGGTGATCAGCCCACCGGCGAAGAAGCCCCGGAGCGTCCAACAGCGACCCCCCGCGCGGTCGGGATTGGCCTCGTAC
Organism: uncultured Solirubrobacteraceae bacterium; assembly: GCA_955652345.1. GTDB lineage: Bacteria > Actinomycetota > Thermoleophilia > Solirubrobacterales > Solirubrobacteraceae > Palsa-465. Next base: position 11,421 of record CATPBV010000118.1, read on the forward strand.
ACGGTCGTGCGAACGGGCGCGCTCGGACTCTGCATCCACAGCATGTGCGCGCACCTGAGCCCCGCAAGCCCCGCCCCGACGATCGCGATCCGCGGCCTGGCCGGGGCTCGAGCCAGATGTCGAGTCAGCGCGGCTGCCGGGCTCTCGCGGAGAGCCGCGGCTGCGGCGAGACCGCCTGCGCCGATCAGCAGCTCACGCCTGGTGCGTCTATCCGCCTCGCGAGCACGAGCATGGCCGTGCGCCTGCTCTGCCTCGACCGCCCCGAGAACCTCCGCCGGCGGCATGCCGGTGGGCTCCAGGCGCTCGTGAGCGGCGTAGAGGCGCTGCGCGAGAATCATCCCGCGCGAGCGTGCCGGCCGGGCTCGAACGAGACCCCTGCGATCCATCCCGGCAGGTTAGCCCTGACGGGCCCGGGGGTGCTTCACCTAGGATCTCCCCGCACTCGCGCGTTCGCCCGCCTCGCCTGACAAGGACGCGCAGGCCCGCAATCCTTCCCTGATCGCCCGACGGGACGCGAGCATTTGTGGGCCGAACGCCCGAGGGCTTGACAGCTTCGTCAATGTGGAGTTAACGACAACCCGATTCTTGGGAGAAGCCACCTTGATCCACTGCATCGATTGCGATAAAGCGGACGCGCGCCGCCCGCGGTACTTCGACAAGACGATCGACTTCGACGCCTTCGATCCTCACCGCCAGCCCGCGCCACTCGCGATCGCGGGGACGGCCCACTGATGGTGAGCTGCGCGCATCTAGATCAGGTATCCGTCTCGAAGCCGGAAGGGGTCGCGGGCTGCGAGGACTGCATGAAGATCGGCGGGAGGTGGGTGCATCTGCGGGTCTGTCGCAGCTGCGGGCACGTCGCCTGCTGTGACTCCTCGCCCAACCAGCACGCCTCGGCGCACGCGCGGGAGAGCGGACACGCGATCGTGACGTCCGTTGAACCGGGCGAGGACTGGTCGTATTGCTACGTCGATGACGTCGCGTTCATCCTTCCCGACCAGGTATGACCGAGCCGCTCGGGGCCGGACTCGACGAGCCGCCCGACCGTCACGGGGCGTTCCCGCGCCTCGATGACGAGCAGCGGGCGCGGCTGCGCGTGGTCGGCGACGTACGCGCAGTCGAGTCGGGGGAGGTGCTCTTCCAAGAGGGAGACGCCGGCTATGACTTCTTCGCGATCGAGTCCGGCGCGGTCGTGATGGTCCAGGGTCACGGCCGCGAGAACCGCGTGATCGCCGTCCACGGCCGGCATCGCTTTCTCGGCGAGATCAATCTGATGACCGGCTCACCGGCCTATCTGACCGCGGTCGTGCGAGACGCCGGCGAGGTGATCCAGCTGACCGCCGCGCGACTCCGGGCGCTGCTGGCCGAGGACGAAGAGCTCAGCAACGTGATCCTGCGAGCTTTCATCTCGCGCCGCTCGATCCTGATCGACATCGGAGCAGGCGCGAGGGTGGTTGGCTCGCGCTACTCGCTCGACACCCGTCGCGTGCGCGAGTTCTTCACGCGCAACCGGATGCCATATCAATGGCTGGACGTCGAGGACGACGAGGAGGCGGAGACGCTCCTTCGGGCGCTCGGGATCGACGCCGCGGAGACGCCGCTCGTGATCGCCGGCAGGGGGGTGCTGCGAAACCCGACCAACGCGCAGATAGGGGCGCTGCTGGGTCTCGGTTCCCGAGGCGCGCCGCCGGCGATGTGCGACCTGGTGATCGTCGGCGCGGGCCCCGCCGGCCTTGCCGCTGCGCTCTACGGCGCCTCGGAAGGCCTCGACACGCAGGTGATCGACGCCGTCGCGTTCGGCGGCCAGGCCAGCACCTCGGCGCGAATCGAGAACTATCTGGGCTTCCCGACCGGGATCTCGGGCAGCGAGCTGGCAGAGCGGGCGACGCTCCAGGCAAGGAGGCTCGGCGCCCGTATGGTCGTGCCGGCCGAGGCGGTCGGCACGAGCAGCGAGCACGGCCATCACGCGATCGAGCTGGCTGACGGGTCGGTCGTCAACGGCCGCACGGTGATCGTCGCGACCGGTGCCCAGTACCGCAAGCTCGACCTGCCCGAGCTCGAGCGCTATGAGGGCGTCGGCGTGTACTACGCCGCAACCCAGGCGGAGGCGCGTCTATGCGCCGGCGATCCCGTTCTGATCGTCGGCGGCGGCAACTCCGCCGGCCAGGCGGCGATGTTCCTCTCCCGGCATGCGGCGAGCTGCCATCTCATGATCCGCGGGGACGATCTCGCCAAGTCGATGTCGCGCTATCTGATCGACGAGCTGGACGGCCGTCCGCAGGTCCAGCTCCACACCAACCGCGAGATCGTGGAGCTGAAGGGCGAGCAGGCGCTCGAGGCCGTCACCGTCGAGGACACCCGGACCGGCGAGCGAGAAGAGCTGGAGATCCGAGCGCTGTTCGTCTTCATCGGCGCCTCACCGCACACCGACTGGCTGCGAGGGCACGTAGCGATGGATGAGCACTGCTTCCTGCTCGTAGGCCCCGACGTTCCAGACGAGCACCTCGCCGCCCACGCGGGAGAGCGTCCGTTCTTCCTCGAGACAAGCCTGCCCGGAGTGTTCGCCGTCGGTGACGTCCACTCCGGCTCGATCAAGCGCGTGGCCTCGGCCGTCGGAGAGGGCTCGATGGCCGTCCGCCTCGTCCACCAACGCCTCGCCGGCTGACATGGCTACCTGGATCTTCGAGCCCGGGCACACCGAGGCCGAGTTCCGGGCAAGGCACATGATGGTCACCTGGGTGCGCGGCCTGTTCAAGGACATTCACGGGCGCCTCGAGCTCGACTGGGAGCGCTGCCTCGAGGCGATGTTTACGGGCGAGATCGACGCGGCTGGGATCTGGACCGGTCAGGCTGAGCGCGACGAGCATCTGCGCAGCGCCGACTTCTTCGATGTCGAGAACCACCCCAAGATCACCTTCGCCGGCCACTTCACGGAGCGCACGGGTAGCACGGCGTTCAAGGGTGAGGTCGAGTTGACGATCCGCGGCGTGACCCGGACGGTCGGGCTCGACGTTCACTACCTCGGCGAGTGGAAGACCCCGTTCTGGGTCGGAAACGAGAGCAAGGGCGAGCTGCGCCGGATCGGCTTCGAGGCGACCGCCAGGATCAACCGGCACGACTTCGGCGTCTCCTGGCAGGATGAGATCCCAGGGGGCGGCGTCGTCGTCAGCAACGAGATCGAGCTGGTGCTCGATGTCGAGGCGATCCTGCTCGAGGACCTCGAGCGTACCGGCGCGATCGAGTACTACCGCGATCAAGCGAGGCCGTCTCGATCATCACGAGAGGGTTTTTAAGTCTCATTTTGCGGATTCGCTTAGACTCGCGGCGCCTTGGCTGGTCAACGGATGCTGGCGTCCTTCGAGGGGCTTGCGCAGACGCAGGCGGCGATCGCATACGCCCAGAGCATGCACGCGGACCAGCGTCGAGCCGATGGGGCGCCGTTCATCCTCCACCCGCTCGAGGTCGCCTCGCTGCTTCTCGACGCGGGCGCGCCCGATCGCCTGATCGCCGCGGGTGTCATGCACGACCTGATCGAGAAGACCGATGTGAGCGCAGCGGACCTGCGTAGGCGGTTTGGACGCCGGATCGCCGGACTCGTGCTCGCCGTCAGCGACGACGACCAGATCGCCGGCTACGCGAAACGAAAGGCCGCGCTGCGCCAGCAGGTGGCGGATGCGGGCGACGAGGCGCTGACCCTGTTCGCCGCCGACAAGCTTTCCAAGCTGCGCGAACTGCGCCGCGAAAACGCCGTCGAATCCAACGGCAGCGCTGCGCCCGGTCGGGTCCGGGCGCTACGGGCGCGTCGCCTCAAGCACTACCGCCGCTCGCTGGCGTTGCTCGAGGAACGAATACCCGAGTCATCGCTCGTGCGTGAGCTGCGCGATGAGCTCGACGCGCTGCTGCGCGACCGCGCGAGCCTCGCCGCGAGCCCCTGATTACAGATCGGCTCGAGCTAGCTGGATCGTTGCGCGATCTCAGTCGGCCGTATCGCGGCGAACCCCAGCACGACAAACGCCAGCAGACAAACGACGCCGACTGCGTGCGCCAAGCTGCTGTCGGCGACCGTGAGAAGTCCGATTCCGGCGATCACGCAAGCGAAGGCGGACCGCGTGAGCAGTCCCGAAGCAGTGGCCTCCACGATCGTCTTGGCGTCGGGTGCTCGCGCAAGCTCGGTGGGGGTGCCTGGATCGAACTGTCCGCGCAGGACGAGCCTGAAAAGCAGGGCCAGCGACGGGATCAGGATCGCCGCCCCGACGAGCACTGCGACGACGACGAGCACGAGCGTGTCGTGCGGCGCAGCGGCCTGTGCGACCGTCAGGCCGGGGAGGAGGATGGGTTGCTGGGCGAGCGCCCAGCCCGCGATGATCGCGGCTACGGCGATCGCCGCGAGAGGCCACGCGAGGACCGCGCTTAGTTCATCGGGTTGCTCTCGTCAGAGGGGCGGTATCCACCGCTCTCCGATCCACATTCCCTCTTCGCCGGTGCGGTGGTCGGTGAGCAAGTGCTCGTGTGCGCCGTAGAAGCGCACGTCGGCGAAGCCGTCTGGTCCATCACGCAACACCACGACGCGCGGGAGCGCACTCACTCTGAGCCAGTCTTCGAGCTCGTAGGTCGCCTCGACCTCGGCGATCCAGACGTTATCTTGGTGCCACTCGGCGGTGACTACGTGCGTCGTCGAGCGCAGCATCGCGAGAAACTCGCCGAGTAACTCGCGCACGGCCTCGATCCCCTCCGCGCGGCGGCCGTCTACGGTCAGAAGCCGGATATCGGGCGCGACGAGCGCCATCGCAGCCTCCACATCGAGATCGTCGACGGCTCCGAGCAGCTGGTCGATGGGCGACTGGCTCACGTGATCGCGATCCTACTTGCCCGGTCCGCAACCGCCGAGTGAGTGTGCTCCTTCACTGCGGCGGTGGTCGCCGCGCCGGGGCCCGGCCCGGCGGCTGACTCGGAGCCTCTCGCGCGGGCAGCGGAGGGATCGGGCGGGTAAGTGGTCGTTGCATGTCGATCGTTGCACTCTCGCCGTGATGGACGACCTCGAGCGGCGCGCCTCCGAGCAACGAGTAGGTCGCCTGCTCCGGCTCGACCTCCACCAGCAGCCTTCGCTCACGGAAGCTGAGCCGGAACGCGATCCGGGTGAGCGCCTGAGGCAGGCGAGGGCTGAAGCGGAGGATCCCGTCGTGGTCGCGCAGCCCTCCAAGCCCCGCTATCGCGCCGATCCATGCCCCAGCCAGCGAGGCGATGTGGAGCCCGTCGCGGGCGTTGTGCTCGGTGTCATCCAGATCGATCAGCGCCGCCTCGCCAAGGTAGTCGTAGGCGAGCTCCAGATGCCCGACCTCCGCCGCGATGATCGCCTGGATGCACGATGACAGTGACGAGTCGCGGACGGTCAGGCGCTCGTAGTAGTCGAAGTTGCGCGCCTTCTCCTCGGCGCTGAAGGCATCGCCGCGCGCGACCATCGCCAATACCAGGTCCGCCTGCTTCACGACCTGCTTGCGGTACAGGTCGAAGTAGGGGAAGTGCAGCAACAACGGATATTGCTGGGCCGAGGTGGCTTCGAAGTCCCACACCTTGTGCTCGGTGAACCCCTCGGCCTGCGGATGCACGCCCAGCGCGGCGTCGTAGGGGATCAGCATCGCCTGTGCCGCATCGCGCCAGCCGGCCGCCTCCTCGTCGTCGACACCGAGCCTGGCGGAAATGTCAGGGTGGCGCTCGACGGCGTCGGCGGCCGCCCGCAGGTTTCGCTGCGCCATCAGATTCGTGTAGATGTTGTTGTCGGCGATCGCGCTGTACTCGTCGGGTCCGGTGACGCCGTCGATTCGGAACCGACCCGCCGCATCGTGGTGCCCCAGCGAGCGCCAAAGCCTTGCGGTCTCCACGAGCAACTCTAGGCCGGCGTCGCGCTCGAAAGCCTCGTCCTCGGTCACGGCGCGATAGCGAACGACGGCATCCGCGATGTCAGCGTTGATGTGGAACGCAGCGGTGCCCGCCGGCCAGTAGCCCGAGCATTCCTGCCCCCGGATCGTGCGCCACGGGAATGCGGCGCCTTCGAGCCCGAGAAGTCGAGCTCGCTCCCGCGCAAGATCGAGCGTCAGGTGGCGCCAGCGCAGCGCGTCCGCAGCGGCACGCGGGGTGGTGTACGTCAGCAGCGGCAGAACGTACATCTCCGTGTCCCAGAACGTGTGTCCGTCGTAGCCAGGTCCAGTCAGGCCCTTCGCCGGGATCGCTCGCTGCTCTGCCCGGGCGCCCGCCTGGAGCGTGTGAAACAGACCGAAGCGAACCGCCTGCTGAAGCTCGGCGTCACCCTCGAGCTCGACGTCCGCGCGATCCCAGAAGTCGTCGAGATATTCACGTTGCTGGGCCGCCAGCCCCTCCCAGCCGAGGTGCCGCGCCTCGGCCAGAGCGGCCGCGACCTGGTCGATGATCGCCGGCACAGAGCGTTGGCTCGACCAGCTGTACGCGATGAACTTGACGAGGCGGAGTGGCTGCCCGGGCGCAAGCTCCGCGGTCACCAGCACGCGACCCAAGTCCTCGAAGGCCTCCGCGGTCGCGTCCGTTCCTGGCGGCCCAGCGATCACGTGGTCCATCGCGCCGGCCATCGTCAGCCCACTCGCCTTCGTGGAGTGCGCCAGGATTACGCGGACGTCACGCGAGCCGAAGCTCTCGGAGCGCAGGGGTGACGCGAGGGCCGCGGCGGCGCGTGGATCTTCCTCGGCGACCGGCAGCGACTCATTGGCGACGAGCTCCGACTGGACGACCACCGGGAACGTCGCGTCGAGCGCCTCGACCTCGTACAGGATCGCCGCAACAGCTCGCTGAGAGAACGAAACCAGCCGCGATGAGGAGACCCGCACCGGACGCCCGGTCGGCGATACCCACTCAACGCTTCGGCGGAGAACTCCTCCACGCAGGTCCAGCACCCGTCGGTGGTCGCGTAGCTCGCCGTAGCGCACATCGAACGGCTCGTCCTCGACGAGCAGACGGAGAATCTTGCCGTTGGTTACGTTCACCACCGTCTGCCCGTCCTCTGGGAAGCCGTAGCCAGCCTCCGCATACGGGAGCGGTCGCACCTCGTAGAAGCCGTTCAGGTAAGTGCCCGGCAGACCGAACGGCTCGCCCTCGTCGAGGTTGCCGCGCAGCCCGATGTGCCCGTTCGCCAGCGCGAACACGGATTCCGTCTGCGCGAGGGTGTCCAGATGGAGCTCGGTCTCGCATATCGCCCACGGCTCCACCCGGAACGCCTGATGCTGGATCACGGCGCATCGAGGAGCTCGGACAGATCACCAACGACGACATCGGCTCCGTGTGCCCGCAGCGCCTCGGCTTGGCCGACGCGATCGACCCCGATGACGAAGCCGAACCTGCCGGCGCGCCCGGCTGCGACGCCGGCCAGCGCGTCCTCGAACACGGCTGCCTGACCTGGGTGTACGCCGATCGCCCGCGCGCCCGCGAGAAACGTATCGGGGGCCGGCTTGCCGCTCAGGTGCTCCCGCTCGGCGACGTGACCGTCGACGATTTCCTCGAACAGGTCTTCGATCCCGGCGGCGAGGAGGACGTCGCGGCAGTTGGTGCTGGAGGAAACCACGGCCCGGCGCAGGCCCGCCGCGCGGGCTGCTTCGACATAACGCACTGAGCCTTCGTACGGCTGCACGCCGTCATCGTGGATCATTTTCAGCACGATCTCGTTCTTGCGGTCGCCGAGCCCGTCTACCGTCACGGCGCCCGGCGGATCGTCGGGAGTGCCTTGGGGCAGCTCGATTCCGCGCGAGGAAAGGAACGAGCGCACCCCGTCGTAGCGGGGCTTGCCGTCAACGTACTCGTCGTAGTCTCGGACCGGATCAAACGGGGCGAAATCCTCGCCGCGGCCAGCGGCCCGACGGCGTAGATACTTGTCGAACATCTGCTTCCACGCAGCAGCGTGCACCTTCGCTGTCTGTGTCAGCACGCCATCGAGATCAAAAAGACAAGCGCTGACGCCGGCCGGTAAGCCAAGCACAAGCCAGACCGTACCCCACTGCTCGCTTCGCGCTATCTCGTGACGATCGTGAAGCGCAGCCTCACCGGTGCTGAGGAGCG
>CATPBV010000119.1 GCA_955652345.1 uncultured Solirubrobacteraceae bacterium
AGGCGGAGGAGGTCCCCGAGGTTCAGCGAGTAATCGGCGATCGTCTCCTTGGAGACGAGAATCCCGTCGGGGCGCGCCTTCAGGCGCGACATCATCTGGCCGGCGGTTCCACCGATGAAGTACGAGTCACGCAGGCTGGTCCCCTGCGTGAAGGTGGCCGGGTTGATCCCAAAGGTGTCCTGCAAGTCGGGACCGACGTAGGCGTAGGAGTGGTCGACTGGCGTCGCGGCTTGAACGCCCGGGACGGCTGCGATCTTGCTGACGAGGTTGTGCGAGGCGGCGACGCCTGGGGGCGCCGAGGCGGTCACGTCTGCGCCGAGCGTCAGCTGCGCATCCACGACAGCCTGCTGGTCGTACGTTGCCGTGAAGATCCCGAGGTTGACGCCGAAGGCGAGCAGCAGGCCAACGACGATCAGGCCGCGGTTGATCGCCGCGCCCCGTCTCCCGGCGCTGGCCAACAAGAAATGGCGCGGTCCCCGCACGCTCGGTCCGGCGACTCGTCTGGCTGCCCATCCGAGCGCGCGTCCCCGCAGCCGGACCAGCAGCAGCGTCGTACCGAGCCACAAGAGCGCTGGCCCGAAAAACATGTACACCGACAGCGAAAGAGTCGGGTTCGAATCCGGGTTGACGACCGCCGAGAAGCCGGTGCTTGCGGTAAGCCAGTAGATCAGTCCGCTGATGGCAAGCGCTATGAAGTCCAGGTAGAGCCTCTGCCACAGCGGCTTGTGCTCCCGCGTGACGGTGCGTCGGCCGGCGCTGATGCTCGCTCGCCACACGGCGGCGGTCGCGCCCAGGCGCGCCGCAAGTGCACCGCCGATGGCGAGAAGCACGCAGACGACTCCGGTGATGATTCCCCGCCCGGTCGTGAGCCCGACGCCCCCTGAGATCAGCGACTGGACCGCGAGCAGACCCAAGCCGGTGCCGACCAGGCCCGCGACAAGTCCGATAGCCACGCTCTCAACGGTGGCGAACGTGAGCAAATGGGCTTTTCTGGCTCCGCGGGCGCGCAGGAGCGAAAGCTCTTGCCGGTCACGTTCGACTGTGCCCAGCGCGGCGATGTAGGCGAGCGACAGCCCGACGAGCGCTCCCGGGAGCGCCAGCATGATGTACAGCGTCTCCGCGTACAGGGCGTCGCCCGCGGCGATGTTGAGCTTGTCCGACAGGTTGTCGACGAACACCACCTGTCCGGGCAGCGACCGCTCGATTCGATTCACCGTCTGAAGCGAGCGGGTGTACGCCTGCCCGGGAGAGTTACCGAGCATCGATGGATCCGCCTGGGCGTGGACTTGCCACTGCACGCCTCCCTGCGCGCCCGGGACGGCCGAGGAGCCCAGGCTGGCTGGCGCGATCGCCGGCAGCTCCGGGGCGATCGAGTTAGCGAAGGTGTCGAGCGGAAGGATCGCCGCGTTCGCCGGTGGCGTGGATGGCGCAGGGCCGAGCTGCGGGTTCAGCGGCTGGAACACGACGTCGGGTGCGGTGATCAGCGCGACGCCTGAGACCTTGAACGAGCGCGGGCGTGCCCCGGGTCGCGGGGTGATCGTGACCGTGTCGCCGATTTGCGCCTGTAGCGTCGCCGACAGCTGCTGGTCGAGCACGATCTGGCCGGGCACCAAGCCGCCCTGGAGAAAGCGGTAGACGCTGAAATGCTGGTCGTACCCGGGAGGAACTGCCAGGATCGAACCCGTGCCGGCGGTCGAGACTCCTGCCGGGCCTGTGTGGCTGACGCCGGAGAACGGCGCGGTCGCTGCGGCACTCGCCTGCAGAACGCCGTGCTGCTGGGCGACGCCGGCGGCGACGTTTTGCGCGGCTCCGTAGGATCCGACTGGCCCTTGCCAATCGAGCGCCACGCTGCGGATCGTGGCAGCAGACTGCGCCCGGAGCGAGTTGCCGATGAACAGCAGCATCGCCCCGAGCAGTCCAACCGATGCCGCCAGGACGAGGATGCGCGTGACTGTTCGCGTGGGTGCGCGCAACAGGCTCGCCACCGCCAGGCTTGCTGCAGCTCTCATGTCTCGAGCTCCTCATCGCCGGCGATGTGTCCGTCCTCGAGAGTGACGATCCGATCTGCCCGCGCCGCCACCTCGGGGTCATGTGTCGCGATCACGAGTGCGAAGCCAAGCCTTGCATGCAACGCGTCAATCAGGTCGAGCACGCGCGAACCCGTGTCCGAGTCGAGCTGACCTGTCGGCTCGTCGCACAGCATCAATGCCGGCCGCTGCGCCAGTGCCCGAGCGATCGCGACCCGCTGCGCCTCCCCGCCCGAGAGCTCCGAAGGTAGCGCCTCGAGCTTCGCGCCCAAGCCCACGAGCTCGAGGAGCTCGACGGGATCGAGCGCCTGTTGCTCGCCAGCGGCAGGCTCCCGGCCGTCGCGGAGCGTGCTCACGTGCGCTGCGAACGCGATGTTCTCGAACGCCGTGAAGGTCGGAAGCAGGTTCGCGCCCTGGAACACATAAGCGACCGTGCGCGCGCGGGCCTGCCCGCGCGCGGCCGCGTCGAGCGAGGACAGCGGCTCGCCGCCGAGCAGCACCTGGCCGCGGGTCGGTGCGACGAGCCCACCCAGCACGTGCAGGAGCGTCGTCTTGCCCGAGCCGGATCGGCCGACCAGCCCGACCCGCTCGGCACCTGTGATCGAGAAATCGACCTCGTCGAGCGCGGTGACCGTGGCCGCGCCGCGCCCGTGCACGACGGTTACCGACCTGCACACTGCGAGCTCAGTCGCAGTCGCGACGTCTGTCATGCCAGTGCCCTCCCATCGCGCATCTCGACGACGCGGTCAGCGGCGCGAGCAACTCGCGCCGAGTGCGTGACTGCCACGACCGTGCTGCCGAACGAGTCGCGCAGCTCCCGCAGCGCATCAAGCACCAGTCGCTCGTTGGCGTGGTCGAGCTCTCCGGTCGGCTCGTCCGCGAGCACCAGCGGCGCCTGCCGGGCGGCCGCTCCGGCGATCGCAACGCGCTGCTGCTCTCCTCCCGACAACGACCCCGCCCGCTGGCGCACTCGATCGCCCAAGCCGAAGGCAGCAAGGGCCTGGTCCGCGGCGGGGCCTGGATCTGAGCGGCCGGCGATTCTGAGCGACACGATCACGTTCTCCCGTGCGGTCAGCGCCGGCCACAGGTTGTCCCGCTGCAACACCAGGGCGACTCCTCGCGCGCGATAGTCGGCGAGCGCGGTTTCGTCCAGCAAACTGAGCGACCACTCCCCGACGCGTACCTCCCCGGCCGAAGGTTGGTCGAGCGCCGAGGCGAGCGCAAGCATCGTGCTCTTGCCGCATCCGGACGGTCCGAGCACCGCGACCAGCTCGCCCCGCTCGACCCGCATTCCAAATCCCCGCAGGGCGACCGTCTCGACCGGGCCCGAACGGAAGATCTTGAATACGTCGTTGAACTGGAGCGCCGGCCAGTCGATCTCCTGCTCGGCACGCTCGGGCTCGACATACAGGCTCTTGACGGCGCCGCTCGAGGTACTCATTGGAAGGTGAGGCTGTTGATGATTCGCTTGTAGGCGTCGACGTTGTCCACGCCCTTCGCGGTCCCGAGGTCGACGGTCACCCGCTTGCTGCCGTGGCTGAGCTCGTAGCGGTCGACGATCAGCAACACGGTCTTTCCGGTGACTGGGTTCGGCGCGCTCAGGGTCGTGTAGGTCGCCTTGACCGCAGGGCCGCTCTTGAGCTGAACCTGGGTCGGGGAGCTGAACGCAAGCGTCGGGTTGGACTGCTTCAGCTGGGTCAGCTCCGCGGTGAGGCTGGCGGGGGTGGGGGCTGCGAGCGGGCTGATCACGATGCGAATCACGTTGTTCTTGGAGACGAACGACGTCGCGTCGGTGGTGCCGTTGCGCGTCCAGCCCTCCGGATAGATGATGCTGTAGCCAGCACCAGCGTTGTGGTAGCTGAGGAACACCTGGCTGTCGGGGATGTCGCCAGTGGCGGCTGATTTCGCATCGCCGGACAGAGCGCCGACTGCCGACCCGGAGCTCGATGACGAGCTTGTGGCATTTGCGCTGGCTGCTTGCTGTCCGGAGCTTGGACTCGGGCTCGACGTGGCCGAGGAGCCGCAGCCTGCGGTCGCCGCAGTGACCAAGCCCGCCGCAAGAACGGCGATCAGTGAGCGCCTCATGCTCGGCATCGTCGGGGATCGCACCTGAAAAGCTCCTGAACACCTCGAACGTGCCCGGTGGCGGATGCTCGTGCAGATGGCGGATACTCGTGCAGGTGGCCGATACTGAAGCCAGGATGTGGGCGCCGCGATTACTGGTCCTAGAGGACGATCCGCAGCTTCGAGACGTGCTCGTGCGCAGCCTGTCGGCCGAAGGCTTCGACGCGAGCGCCGTCGGAACTGCTCACGAGCTGCTCGAGCGCGTCGCGGCTGGGCTTCCTGACGCGTTCGTGATCGACATCGGTCTCCCCGATGCCGACGGCCGCGACGTATGCCAGGCGCTCCGGGCACGTGGCATCGACACTCCGGTCCTGTTCCTGACCGCGCGAGATGCGCTCACTGATCGCCTGTCGGGGTTCAGCGTCGGAGGGGACGACTACGTCACGAAGCCGTTCGACATAGAGGAAGTCGTCGCGCGGCTCCAGGCACTGGTGCGGCGCACCGGCGGTGACGCCCCCGTTGAAGTGTCGGGACTTCAGCTGGATCCGACCGGCCGGACCGTCAACCAGGACGGCGCCGCGATCGCACTGACGCCCACCGAGTTCCGGTTGCTGGCCGCGCTCGCGGGGCGACCGGACAAGCCGGTCGCCCGCGCCCAGCTGATCCGCGCGGCGTGGCCGCATGGCGCGATCGTGCACGACAACACGCTCGATGTGTACGTCGCTCGGCTGCGCAGGAAGCTCCGAACCCTCCCCGACCCTCCCCAGATCGTCACCGTTCACGGGACTGGCTACAGGCTCCAGTGATGCGTTCGGCTCTTTCCCTGCACCGCCGGCTTCTGCTGTCCGTGATCGGCGCCGTCGCGCTCGCGCTCGTCGTGATGATCGGCGCCTTCAACGTCGTGCTCCGCGAGCGCCTCAACCACGAGGCCAACAGCTCGCTGGTCGCGCGAGGCTCCGCCGAGCTCGCGTCGCTCCACGTCGTCGGAGGCAGGCTCGTTGCCCCCGAGGTGCCGGATGCAGGCGCCCCTGACACGCAGGCGTGGGTGTTCGCGGGGGAGCGGGTCCTGGAGCAGCCTCGGGCGAGTCCAGCTCTCGAGCGTGCTGCCGAGCAGCTGACGACAGATGGCCGGCGGACCATGGATCCTGCCGGCGCCAAGCTGCGGCTGTACGCGGTGCCTGTCGTCGCGGGGGGTCGGCGTCTCGGCACCGTCGTCACGGCGATCTCGCTGTCGCCATATGAGAACACCGCGCAGACCGCGCTGATTGCGTCGGTCGTGCTTGGCGCAGTGCTCCTGGCTACGGTGGCAATAGCAGCACGGGTTCTGATCTCAGGCGCGCTGAGGCCGGTCGCGGACATGACCGCGCAGGCAGCGGCGTGGCGCCAGGTCGAGAGCAGCCAGCGATTCAACCTGGGGCCGCCGCGCGACGAGCTGACGCAGCTCGCCGCGACGCTCGACGGTCTCCTCGACAGCGTCGCCAGCAGCCTCAGACATGAGCAGCGCTTCTCGGCGGAGCTCTCACACGAGCTGCGCTCACCGCTTTCCGCCGTGATCGCCGAAGCTCAGCTGGCGCTCCGGCATGGCCGTACGCTCGACGAGCATCGCGCCGGCTATGAGCGCGTGCTCGCGGCTGCGCAGCAGATGAGACGCACGCTCGAAACGTTGCTGACAGCGGCCCGGATCGAACACGACCACTCCCACGCGACCGGCGATGCGGCGGAAGCGGCGCATGCCGCGGCGCGCGGATGTGCTGCGCTCGCTGCCCGGTCCGGGGTCACGATCACGGTCGACGACCCCCAGGCTCCGGTCCGAGTCGGCATCGAGACCGACGTTGCCGAGCGCGTCCTCGCTCCACTGGTCGAGAACGCTTGCCATTACGGCGCCAGCTCGGTCAGGATCGGCGTCGCGCGTCGAGGCGGCGCGGTGACGTTCACCGTGCAGGATGACGGTCCCGGCGTCGCGGAGCAGAATCGGGAGCGCATCTTCGAACCGGGTTGGCGAGACCGCTCCGGGCGGCAGCCCAATGGTCACGGAGCGGGGCTGGGGCTCCCGCTGGCCCGGCGGCTGGCGCGCGCCGCGGGCGGAGACGTCGACGCCGAGCCCGACGCGGCCGGCGGGCGCTTCACCGCGCGGCTCCCGTCTGGGTGATGCGTCACGAGACCGGGCGGGGGCGGGCCCAAGCGAGCGCGATCGGCGCCAAGCTCACGCTGACCAATGAGCCGGACGGCGGCGCATGGGCGAGGCTGACGCTACCCGAGACCTGACGGGCGCCGCCGAGCCGCGGCTCCCCGCTTCGGGCTGGCCTGTTGCGCGAGCGCGTTGCGGTAACGCGATCAGATGTTCGATGAGCTACTCGTACTGGAGCGCTTCGAGCACGTTCAAGCGCCCCGCGCGCCGCGCCGGGAGGATCGCCGCGACCAGCCCCGCGATCACGGCTGCCAATACGAACACCACGAGCGTCCCGACCGGGACCGTGAACACCGGGTACTTGAGCGCGACCCCGACCATCAGGGCCAGCACCACGCCGAGCGGGATTCCCAGCGTGGCGCCCAGCAGCGCGGTGATGACGCTCTCATGGCGGATCAGTCTGCGGATCTGGCGACGAGTCATCCCGACGGCCCGAAGCATTCCGAGCTCACGAGTCCGCTCGAACACCGTGAGCACGAGCGTGTTGACGATTCCGAACAGGCTCACCACTATCGACAGTGACAGCAGCACGTAGAGCAGGTTGAGCAGGAGCGTGAGCCCCTGGAGCTGATTGTGGGTGAACTGCGTCTTGGTCTGTAGCTTCGCGTCCGGGAATCCGCTCAACGCCATGTTGAGCAGGCCAGTGTTGGCGGGCGTGGCGCCGCCCTGGATGTTCACGAACGTGTACAGATTCTGCGGATTGGGGTATGCGGTGTCGAACCTGGTGGTTGAGATCGACAGGTCCCCCAGCTGGGAGCCGCCCTTCGGCGGATCGAACACCCCCCGCACCGTCAGGTGAAGGACCGTGCCGGATGGGGTCTGCAGCGACAGCGGAGAGCCGACGTGCAGGTGGTTCGCGCTCGCCCAGTCCTTCGATACGAGCGCGCCGCTGCCGTCGAGCTGCGCCGGCGTGCTCGGGTTGCCCGACTGCCACTTGAGTGCCATCACCCGGGTGACCCCGGGGTCGACTGCCGTCACGTTCATGTTCGAGCCGAACGCCCGTCCGCGGCCGGCACGAACGCCTGAGACCACCTCGACGCCCGGCACACGGCGTAGCGCCTGCTCCGCCGCGATGCCGATCGGAGAGAAGTTATCGGTCGCGGTGACCGCGTAATTGGCGACGAACAGCTGGTTGACCGAATCCTGAAAACGCGTTCGCAGGCCGGCGGCAAGCACCCCCACCAGCGTCACCATGGTCAGTCCGATCATCAGCGCGGACGCCGTCGACGCGGTGCGGGCCGGATTTCGCGCCGCGTTGCCCCGCGCGAGCGACCCGGCGGCGCCACCGAGCTTCGCCGCCGGCAGGCCCAGCACGCGGGCGAGTGGGGGGACGAGCGTGGGCGCGAGCATCGCTACTCCGAGGAACAGCGCCAACGTTCCGAGGCCGATGGCGAGCAGCCGCGAACCGGTGCTGAGTCCGCCCACGAACAGGCCGACGAGCATCAGCGCGATCGCAAGCGCGATCGTGACTCCCGCCGGATAGGAGCCGAGTCGTGCGAGCCGCGAGGGTGGGAGCACCGCTCCCTCGCGCACGGCGGCGATCGGCGGGACGCGGGTAGCCCGAAGCGCCGGCCGAAGCGCGGCGGCGAGCGTGATCAAGATCCCGACGATGAGCGACACGACGATCGTCCGAGTCGCGAACACCGTGCCCGATTGGGGCAGGTCGATTCCAAACGAGACGAACAGCTGGTTCAAGCCCTTGGCGAGCGCGAGCCCGAGGAACAGGCCGACCACTGACGCGAGCGAGCCGATCACGAAGGCCTCGAGCAGGACCGAGCGGAGCACCTGACGTCCGGTCGCGCCGAGCGTCCGCATCGTCGCGAGCTCCCTGGTGCGCTGCGCGATCGTGATCGAGAGCGTATTCGCGATCACGAAGCTGCCGACGAACAACGCGACGCCTCCGAATGCGAGCAGGAAGTCCTGGAAGATGGTGAGGAATCCGCTGGTGTCCTTCGTCGCCTGCTGGGCCTGCTGCTGACCGGTCTTGACCTGCGCGCTTGCGGGGAGCAGCGGTCGGATCTCGCTGACCAGTCGCCGGGGGCTGACACCGTGGGCGGCGGCTACGTCGATCGTGTCGTATTGCCCGTTCTTGTGGAACAGCTGCTGGGCCGTCGGCAGCGTGAAGACGGCCATCGTCGCTCCGCCAAGCGAGGAGACGTTGGCGAACTTGACGATCCCCGTGATCCTGAAGCGCTGCTCCGGACCGCGGGCCACGACGCCGATCGTCTGACCGAGCGGGAAGCTGCTACGGCTGGCGGTTGCCTCGTCGATCGCGATGTCGCCGGGGCCTGCTGGCCAGCTGCCGCGGATCAGAGTCAGCGGATTGAACCGCTGGCCGCTCGGCGTATAGCTGAACGCAAGCCCTGGCGCCCCGCCACGCCCGATCACCTTGCCGTTGTGCCCGATCAACCGGGCGCTGTCGGAGATTCCGGCGGACGCAAGCGCCACCCCCGGAAGGTGTTGCACCTCGGTCAGCAGCGATCCGCTCAGCGACGGAGGTTGGGTGTTCCCGCCGCCGCCGTTGTCAGTGCCGATCGCGCTCTTGCCGGTGATCACCGCATCGGAGTGCTTGTACACGGTGCTGAACACGGTCGAGAATGCAGCCTTGATCGTGTCGGTCAGCACGTAGGTGCCGCTGACCATCGCCACTCCCAGCACGATCGCGATCGCCGTCAGCGCGGCCCGAAGCTTGCGGCCGAGGAGTCCCTTGAGCGCGACGCGGATCATTATCCGAGAGTGCTCATCACCTCGAGCACCTCGCTCGCGCTCGATCCGATCAGCTCCTTGACGATCATGCCGTCGGCGAGCACCAGGATCCGGTCGGCGATCGAGGCGACGCGGGCGTCGTGGGTGACCATCACGATCGTCTGGTGGTAGGCGTCGGCCGAATCGCGCAGCAGCTCGAGGATCTCGCTGCCGGTCTTCGAGTCGAGGTTGCCGGTCGGCTCGTCCGCAAGCAGGATCGTCGGGTGGGTGATCAGCGATCTGGCGATCGCCACGCGCTGCTGCTCACCCCCGGACAGCTCCGCTGGGCGGTGGGATCGGCGATCCGTGAGTCCCGTCTTGCGCAGTAGCTCCTCGAGCCACCCGTCATCCGGCCGCTCGCCCGCGATCGACAGCGGCAGCAGGATGTTCTCCTCCGCGTCGAGCATCGGCAGCAGATTGAAGAACTGGAAGACGAAGCCGATGTGCTCGCGGCGAAGCAGCGTCAGCTTCGAGTCGCGGAGCTCGGTGATCTCAGTGCCCGCGATCTCGACCGTCCCGCTGGTCGGCTTGTCGAGCCCGGCGAGGATGTGCATCAGTGTGGACTTGCCCGAGCCCGAGGGCCCCATCACCGCGACCAGTTGACCGGAGCGGACGTCGATCGAGATCCCTCGCAGCGCGTCGACGGCGGTGGCGCCCTCGCCGTACCGGCGGGTCAGCCCGCGCGCGTGTACGACATTGCTGTTGGATCCGGTCGGCTGTAGCTGATCGTGCATCAGATTCCTTGCAGCCCGGCGCCGATCTCCTCAATTGTCGCCCGAAACCTGCCGAAGCGCGTTTACGTCTCGGTTACAGGGTTGCGGGTCGCCAGGATCCTCGCCCCGCCCGGCGCCGTGCTCGAAGAACGCGCTCACCCAGTCGGGGTCGACCGGATCGATCAGCGATTCGCGCAGCTGCTCCTCGAGCGCAGGGTAGCCCGAGGCCGTCAGCTCCTCGATGGCCGCGGGCACGTCGTAGGCGGTTTCGTGCAGCTCGGGCGTGCCTTCGGTGACGATCATCCAGAACGCCGCCGGCCGGCCCTCGTATGGCATGCCGACGCTGCCAGCGTTCGCATACGTCAGGCCGGGGCGGACATCGCGGATCAGCTGCTGATGGGTGTGTCCCCCGACCACGACGGACTCGGCGGCCCCGTCCAGCGCGTCCGCCAGCACATCCGTGGGCGTCGCTCTGGTCAGGATCTCGTCGTCCCGGCGTGGCGACCCGTGGCAGAACAGCACACCGTCGAGGCTGAGCGCAATCGGCCACGAGGCGAGCCGATCGCGCCATGCCTTCGTGAGCGTCTCGGCGCTCCCCGCGGCGGCGCGCGCGGCGGGATCATCCTCGGACATCGCCGCACCGTCGTAGGCGGCGACGGCCTCCCGCTCGCAGTTCCCCCGAATGAAGTGCACTGGTTCGCTCCGTGCTGTGAGTGCGTCGAGCACCTCGGCGACGAGCGGCCCGCCCACGACATCGCCGGGCACTACGATCGCGTCGACCGGGTCGCGATCGAGCTCGGCGAGCACCGCACGGAGCGCGGGCAGGTTCCCGTGGATGTCGGCTAGGACCCCGATTCGCACACCCGAAACCTAGCGAGGCGGCGCCGGAGGTCTGGCTGCCCTCGCCGAGCTCGAGGCCAAGGGCGTCGAGTTCGACGGCGAGACGTTCGATACCGGCGTCTGCCGGATGGCGTTCTTCACCGATCGCGACGGGAACGATCTGATGCTCCACCACCGCTACGCGCCGTACAGCTGAGCTGGTCAGCGGCGCGCGCGGACCGCGATTCGCCGCGGGCTATCTGGCGCGACGCGCGAGATAGATCGCGGTCACGATCGGTGCCAGGAGCACGATGACGAGAACCCCAATAGCCAGGACTCGAGTCGAGGTGCTGGGGCCACCACCCGTGTAGCTCCTGAACCCAACGAAGAACAGACCGAAATACACGCTCCCCGTCAGGCCGCC
>CATPBV010000120.1 GCA_955652345.1 uncultured Solirubrobacteraceae bacterium
AGCGAGCGTCAGCGCCACTCCGATGTGGGCGTTCAGCTCGTCGACGGTCCCGTATGCCTCGATCCGCGGATGCGTCTTGGGGACCCGGCTCATGTCGCCGAGATGGGTCTCGCCGCCGTCGCCGAGCCGGGTGTAGATGCGGGTCAGGTTGACCGTCATCGAGTCGGGCTCAGTCTACGAGCCGCCGCGAGCGCTAGGATCCAGGCGTTCAAGGTCGGTTGGCGATGGGAAGCCGGTGAGAGCCCGGCGCGGACCCGCCACTGTGATCGGGGACGCCGGCCGCATCAAGGCCACTGGGCGCCGGCAGTCGCCCGGGAAGGCGCGGCCGGTAGGCCCGTAAGCCAGGAGACCAGCCTCCGACCGACAAGCCGATACGCCCTCGCGGAAAGGGGTGGCCCTCATGCATCGCAAGCATTTCGTTCTCACTGGAGCGATCCTCGCTCTCGTGACCCTGCCATCGGCGGTCGCAGTCGCGTCGTCGAGCGCTCCAGCGTCCGTGACAGTTCGAGTCGAAGGCAGGACGCACACACTGGTCGCGCCGAAGGTCGTGCAGACGCAGACCGGCTGGATCACCCAGGGCGGCGCTCCCACCGGGACATGCCCGGCGGACAGCGCCGCCGGCGCATTGGACGTTGCCACGAACCACTCGTGGAGCGGCAAGTACTACGCGGGGCAGGGGATCTTCATCACGAAGGTCCTCGGCGACTACGAGAGCGGCAAGAAGTACTTCTGGGCAATCTTCGTCAACAACGTCTCTGCGAGCGTCGGCGCCTGCAGCATCAGCCTGCACCCCGGAGACAAGCTCCTGTTTGCCGCCGTCCCATCCAAGTCCTCTCATCCCGCCTACCCGACCGCGCTGCGCGGCCCCAACGCGGTCGCCGTCGGCTCGACCTTCAGGGTCCAGCTCGTCTACTTCAACGCCGCGGGCAAGGCGAAGGGACTCAAGGGTGCACGGGTCACCGGCAGCGGGGTGAATCTGATCACCAACCGTCACGGGTTCATCACCCTCAAGGCGACGCATCAGCAGACTCTTCACCTCAGAGCCTCGCCGGCGGGCTACGTCCGTGCGGTGTCGCTGACGGTCCTAGAGTTGCCGCAGTACTGACGAGAAGAGCTGACGGACGCTGATGCTCCGACGGGCCCGTACCGCGCTCGCGGTGGTGCTCTCCATGGGCGCAGTCGCCGCCGCAGCGGGGTGCGGGCTCGGCTCGGGCCCCGGAACCGGCGAGGTGAAGCTGACTGTCACCCGTGGCTTCGGGAGCAGCCAGATCGCGTCGATCGCGCGCAGCCACGTGCCGGGCGCGGAGACGGTGATGCGCGCCCTCGAGCGCTCGTTTCATGTGGCGACGCGATACGGCGGCGGATTTGTCCAGTCGATCGACGGCTTCTCCGGAGGGTCGTCGAAGCTCGACTGGTTCTACTACGTCAACGGCATCGAGGCCTCGGCCGGCGCGGCGGCCACGGCGGTCCACCGCGGCGACAGGATCTGGTGGGATCTCCACGACTGGCGCGCGGCGATCTCGATTCCGGCGGTTGTCGGGTCGTTCCCAGAGCCGTTCGTGCACGGCAGCGGCGGCCGGCGCCTCCCGACCGTGCTCGAGTGCGGCCAGGACGTCGCTGTTGCGTGCTCGGAGGTGACCGCTCAGCTGTCCAAGGTCGGCGTCCTCGCTCCCAGTCAGCTGCTGGGGACAGGCTCCGGGTCGGCGAGTCTCACCGTGGTAGTGGGCACCTGGAACGACCTACGGCCCGAGGTGGCGGCTCGCCTGATCGAGCAGGGCCCCTCCGCCAGTGGCGTCTACGCGCGGTTCGCAGGGCCTGGCGGGCAGCAGCTCGAGCTCCTCGATCCACGCGGAAAGGTGACTCGGACCCTCGGCGCCGGAGCGGGCCTCGTCGCCGCAACCGCCGATTCGTCGTCTGAGCCCGTCTGGCTGATAACGGGAACCGACCGCGCCGGGGTGATAGCGGCCGCGCACGCGCTCACCGCAGGGCATCTCCGCGACCACTTCGCCCTTGCCGTACAGGGCGGGGTCGATCTTCCGGTGCCGGTTCAGGGAGCGATTTGAGCTACCGCAGGCGCGCGAGCCCGCTGCACAGCGCCCGGGCTTCCGCCGGATGCGCGTACTGCCTGGCGCTGGCCCTCGCGGCGCTGCTCCTATCGAGCCCGATCGCCCTTGCGGCGGTCGTGGCCTCGGCCTGCATCGCGGGCGTCGCGGCCGGGGTCGGACGGGAGATCCGGCAGGCGGCGCTGATCGCGCTCCCGCTGGCGCTCGTGATCGTCCTGATCAACGCGCTCGTGAGCAGACAGGGACTCACCGTGATCGCGCGCCTCGGGGATCTTCCCGTGCTCGGGCATGCGGACGTCACGTTGGAGGCCACCGCGTACGGAGGCATGCTGGGGCTGCGGGCGACGGCGCTGATCCTCTGCGGCGCGCTGTACACGCTCGCGGTCGATCCGGATCAGGTGCTGCGACTGCTGCGCAGGGTGTCGTTTCACTCGGCGCTGACCGCGACGCTCGCCACGCGTCTCGTGCCCGTGCTGGTGCGCGACTCCCGCCGGTTGGCCGACGCCCAGCGGTGCCGCCCGGGTCGCCCGCCGACCCGGTTCGCGCTGATGCGCGTTGCGACCGCGGGGATGCTCGACCGCGCGCTCGACGTCGCCGCCGCGCTCGAGGTCCGCGGCTACGGCGCTGCCCGCCGACCACCGCGCACGAGCACGCCCTGGTCCCGGCATGACATCGCGTTCGTCACCGCTGCGGTGGGAGTGTCCGGGATCGCCGTGCTGATCCGCGTGGGCGACCTGGCGACGTTCACCGCCTACCCCGGGCTGCACATGCGGCTCGGGCTGGCCGGCGCGGCGGCCTGCCTCGGTCTGGTTGCGTGCGCGCTGGCGCCGTTCCTCGACCGCCGTGGAGTTGGCCCGTGACCGCGCTCGAGCTGCAGGCGGTGAGCTACCGATACGCAGGTGCCACCTCCGTTGCGCTCGACAGCGTCAGCCTGCAAATCAACGAGGGTGAGGTGGTGGTTGTCGCCGGCTCCTCGGGATCGGGCAAGTCGACGCTGCTC
>CATPBV010000121.1 GCA_955652345.1 uncultured Solirubrobacteraceae bacterium
CAGGAACGCGTCGCGGAATCCGCCCAGGCGATCTCCGAGCTCGGGCGCGAGCTGCACTCCCGCCTGGTCAAGCTCTCGAACCTGCTCTCGACGCTCGGATCGAAGCTCAACGGCGCGGTTCGCGCCTACAACGAGGCGGTCGGCTCCTATGAGGCGCGGGTGCTGCCGTCCGCGCGCCGGTTCGCTGACCACGGCGCCGTCAAGGCGGGGCGCGAGCTGCCCCAGCTCGAGCACGTCACGACCAGCGCCCGCCACGTCCACGCCGCCGAGCTTGTGGCTGGGGAGCTCGAGGCCGGGGAGCAGGCGAGCTTCGAAGAGCTGGCCGGGCCGCGGCGCTTGCGCGCCGCTGAGTAGGGCCTGCGCCGATCCAACAGCCCCCGACCCCGGCCCGGATCAGTCGCGCCCTCGCCGACCCTCCCACCAGCGGCGCAGGTCCTCGCGCTGGTGGGGCAGCGGATCAGCGGAGGGCTTGCGCGTCTGCACGTACTGGAGGGCCTGATCGATGTCGATGCCGTCGCGCAGCGCCACCAGGCCCGCGGCGACCGCCGCCGACCGCTGCCACCCCGCACGGCAGTGCAGGTAGGTGCGGACCCCGTCGGCCAGCCAGTCGTTCAGAAGCACGACCGCGGACTCGACGGCGTCGGCTGACAGGCTGCCGTAGTCGATCATGCTGATCCGGTGCTCTTCGATGCCTGCGGCATCGAGGGCTTCCTCCACCACCTCTCGCTCGCCATCCCGGTATTCGGCGTCCTCGGCCAGGTTGAGAACCCGTCTGACGCTCATCGACTGAAGCAGCTGCACATCCGGCTCGTCGAGCGGATAGGCGCCTACGAGCAGATTCGGACAGACCTCGGTGAACCCGTAGGTGCGAAACCACCGCGACACACCGAGAATGATCGCTCTTGGGCCAGCCCGCCGCCGGCAAGCGCTGTGCGAACACGCCACGAGCCCTCCCCGAGAACAGCCTCATTCGCCCCAGAAGCCCGACGCTACCCTCGGATCATGGCCCCGCGCACCGACACTTTCGACCTCGCGGGACTGCGGCTTACAGCGGGCGAGGGCCGAAGGCTCGACCTCGACGTGGCGATCGATCCGTCCCAGCTCGGCGGCGAGAGCTATCGCGTGATTGGCGGCGCGGTTGGAGTGCGGCTCGACATCTCACGCACGACCGGCGACGGCTACGCGCTGCGGATGCGATTCGAGGCGACCATGACAGGCCCTTGCATGCGCTGTCTCGAGCCGGCCGAGCCAACGTACGAGATCGAAGCGCGAGAGGTGTCGCAGCCCGGGGCGGGCGAGGAGCTCGAGCCGCCGTACGTGCAGCACTCCGTTCTCGACCTTCGGGCATGGGCTCGTGACGCACTTGCCCTGGCATTGCCAGCCGCGCTCCTCTGCGAGACCGGCTGCGCCGGGCTGTGCGCGGTCTGCGGAGAGAACCTCAATCGGGCCGGGCCCGACCACCGGCACGAGCGCGCGGCCGATCGCCGCTGGGCGAAGCTGTCGGAGCTTCACCTCGAATAGTCACGGCCGGATTCGCGCTGCCGGCGCGCATCGGGTTGCCGGATACACTGAGACGCCATGGCCGTCCCCAAGCAGAAGCAGTCGCACGCGCGCACCACGCAGCGCCGCGCGCAGCACAAGGTCAGCGCGCCGACGTACAACGCGTGCCCGCAATGTCACAGCCCCCGTCTCCCGCACCGCGTCTGCCCAGTGTGCGGCAGCTACAAGGGCCGCGAGGTAATCGCCCCCTATTCCGACGAGCAGAACGTCTGACGGCTGTTCGATGATCACTGTCGCCGTCGATGCGGGCGGGGCGGATCTGGGCCCTACAGAGGTCGCGGCCGGCGCGGAGCGCGCCGCCGCTCAGGGAATCGCGGTGATGTTGTTCGGTCCGGCGCGCGAGATCGGGCCCGTCTCGGCCGGCGTCGATGTGATCGACGCTCCCGTGTCGATCGCGAAGGCGTCGGATCCCGCGTTCGCGGTTCGCTCAACTCCGCAGGCATCGATCGTCCAGGCGGCTCGCGCGGTCGCGGACGGTCGCGCACAGGCGCTTGTGTCGGGAGGCTCGACAGGTGCGGCGCTCGCCGCGGGGCTGTTCAACCTCAAGCGCGACCGTGGCATCTACCGTCCCGCGCTTGCGCTCCCCGTGCCGATGCCCGGGGCGTCGCCGGTGCTGATGCTCGACGTGGGCGCGAACGTCACCTGCCGACCAGAGCACCTCGTGCAGTTCGCCCACATGGGTGCGGCGTTCGCCCACGCCGTAATGGGTATCGCCGGTCCCCGGGTCGCGCTGCTCTCCAACGGGGAAGAGCCCGGCAAGGGCACGCCCGACCTGGTCAGCGCGCATGAGCAACTCGCTGGGCAGAAGGGGACCGGACTGCGCTTCATCGGCAACATCGAGGGCACGCAGGTAACCGAGGGGCTCGCCGATGTGGTCGTGATGGACGGTTTCACCGGCAACATCACCCTGAAGCTGATCGAAGGCGTCTCCGGGCGGACCCTTCGGGCGTTTCGGGATCTGGCGATGAGCTCACGTCGGGGCACGCTCGGCGGATGGCTGCTCTCGCCGGCGATTCGAGGGCTTCGAGACCAGATCGACCCCGAGGGCCCCGGCGGGGCATACATGCTCGGGCTGCGGCAGCTCGGGGTGGTAGCCCACGGGCGCTTCACTCGCCGTGGCTTCGCGCGGGCGATCGAAGTCGCCGCGCGCGGAGTTCAGGAGGATGTGATCGGGCGCACGCGAGCGGCTCTGGTTGCAGCGGGCGCGCTCAGGCCGCCCCCTGTCGCATTGGACAGCATGCAGGAGAGCGCTGCGTCCGAGACTCCGGCTACGGTGTCGCCGCGATGAAACGTGAGCAGATCTTCGCCCTGATCCAAGCGCATCTGGTGGACGAGCTCGAGGTGCGACCGGACTCGATCACCGAGGCGAGCCGCTTTCGTGAGGATCTCGAGGCGGACTCGCTCGATCTCTACACGCTGGTCCAGGAGCTGGAGGACACCTACGGGCTGAGGATCTCCGACGAGGAGGCCGCCAAGATCCTGACCGTTGGTCAGGCGGTCGACTTCGTGCTGGCC
>CATPBV010000122.1 GCA_955652345.1 uncultured Solirubrobacteraceae bacterium
CACCGACCTCTTGGCCGCTCGCGGCGAGCGAAGTCTTCGACGGTCGCCGCTCCCGGTGTGAGCCGCCTAATAGCTCGACATCATCTGCCGGGGGCGAATGCCTTCACCATCAGCCGGGCATCGTGGCGCTGGATCGCGGGGTCGCGTAGCGACCAGGCGAGGAGCCACAGGGCTGCCTTGTGGTGCTTCGAGAACTGAGCGGCGTCGATCGCGTCCTCGACGCGCGCGAACGCCGTGCCCTGGTCGATCATGCCTTCGACTTCCTCGTTGGCGCGGTCGAAGGAGAGAGGCGCGGTGCTTGTCATGGCCGCGCGTCCTTTCTGGTCCCGTCGCTGTTCTGAACGCGCAGCTAACAGTCCCGATAGCGGATGACAGGACTACCACAGAAGAACGCCCTTCGCGGGTATCGATGCCGCTGTTTGCGAAGGATCCAGGAGGCCCGAAAGACTCAGCCCGGTTGGCGCTCCTGGGTTGGGGTGGATGGCAGGGGGCTCGTCGGCTTGCCGAGTGCGTGGATGGCGTCGAGCACGTCTTTGATGCCGCCCGCCGTGTTGACATCCAGGCGGTCGAGGATAGTCTCGGTGTCGGCAAACTCCTTGGCCGCCCGCGCGTCGGATGCGAGGGACTGCACCGACTGGCCGACCATGATGATCGACAGCAGCACGAGCTGCAGAAACGTCTGCGCGATCCAGGCAACGATCAGGATGAGCCCCGGTTTGTCGAGGAAGTGAGGGACGTCCTTACTCGTCAGCACTCCGGCCTGGATGAGGATCGCGGGCAGGCTGACAAGCGCGATGATCGCGAACAGGTAAGCACACGCCATCGTGCCGACGCTGCGTGTGATCACGAGCGCGACCTTGGCGTTGAATCCCTCGACTTCGCGGACCGCCTCCTTGATCGCGCGGAGGTCGAAGCGCGCGACGTGCGGCAATTCGTCGCGGACCTTGAGGGGTGCATCCATGTGGCAGCCTCCAATCGGGAAGGACCCAGCAGCGTCGACGGGAAAGGCTACGGTCCGTCGCGGTCCGACTCCTGCCCTATGGAAGCCCCACCATGTGGCGGCGGATTCCCGCCAGGCGCCTGTTCGCCGCTCGCCCTAGTGGACGATCCGGGATCTCTGGCGAGCTCGCGTTCAGCCGCTCGGGACGAGCCACGGTCGGGTCGAGCTGGTGCGCGGCACCAGCGGCCAGCACGTGCCACTCATGGACGCTCTGCGGTGCTGGGTGCCCCCACGTCTTGGCTTCGAGCGTCCACTGTCCCTCGGCCGAGCCGCGGTTCAGGAACAGCCCGGAGTGATGGTCGAGGCGGGCGAGGCCGGGGCTCTCGTGGCGCGGATGCATCTTGGGGTGCATCCGCATCGACAGGTCCAGCGTGCTCACGAGCAGCGCGAGGTCGGAGTCGGTCATCGCCGTGGCGAACCGGACCTCAAACAGCGTGGTTGGTCCTCGTCCCGGTGCAGCCGGGGTGGGCGCAGCCATGTCCGAGGGTTGCCTGCGAACCGCCCGTTGGCGCACCATTGGTCCAGCTGAGCCCCGTTGGCGCGCCCTTGCTGTGGATGTGGGGGTTTGGATCATGCCCCTGCATCAGGTCGGCGGCGCGGCGCGCGGGTGCGCCAGTGGAACCTCGCGCTGGCAAGGTTCCCGAGCAGCCAGCCGAGGATCGCTGTGAACAGCACCAGCCACACGAGGGAGATTTGTGAGCTCCCGAACACCCAGTCGACTTTGACGTGCGCGGTATTCGAGGCGGCGAGCGCGATCAAGTAGGCGACGAGCGCGATCGTTAGGACCGCGTAGCCGTGGAGTCGTCCCCGGAGGGCCTTGCGGCGGAAGCGCTCGGCGCGTGTTTCGGCGCCGTCCGCGCTCGCAGCGGATTCGTGCTCAGAGGCGAACTTCGCCTCCTCAGGGGCGAACTTCGGCTCGGTCGCCGCAGGGGTCCCGTTGCTCACGGGATCTGTCGTGATCGTGTCGGGGATCACGCCTGGTGCCGGCGAGTGCGCCGGCGTTCCGCGTGTCTTGGAAAGCATTGTGAGGACCTCCTCAGTGTTCGTGCGAGGGGATCTTCGGGTCCTCTCATGGATCACCTGACCACGATAGCATGAAATTTAAGTCTAGATAGGTTAGTCTACTATGAATGGCTGAGGACACCGCACGAGGTTGGGCGTTTTTGACCAACCACGCCCAGGTGCTGGTGTGCATCGCTCACGATCCCGGGGTTCGCCTGCGCGACATCGGCGAGCGTGTCGGGATCACCGAGCGGGCCGCCCATCGGATCGTCGCGGAGCTTGCCGCCGCCGGCTACATCACCCGCCGGCGACGCGGTCGCCGCAACCACTACACGATCAACGCCCACCTCCCGCTACCCGATGCAATCGTTCGTGAGCAGAACGTGGGGGAGCTGCTCGAGATCCTGACCACTACCCACGGGTCCGAACGGCGGGGTGATCGCACGGGAACGACCGGGTGATCAAAGGCGTGCTGCTGGCGGTCGGCTGCGCGCTCGCGGGCAGCGTCGCCGTGCTGCTCAAACAGCGCGGTGCGGTCGCCGCGCCGACCGTACTCGCACGCCATCCGCTGCGGAGCGCGACCGGCCTGTTTCGCTCGAAGTGGTGGACGATCGGCTGGCTGGTGGCGCTCGGCGCGTGGCTGCTGCACGTGGGCGCGCTGTCGCTCGCCTCGCTGTCGCTCGTGCAGGCGGTGATCTCCGGCGGCCTGGTGTTCATGGCGATCCTCGCGGAGCGGTTCTTCGGCTTCCAGCTCGGACGCCGGCAATGGATCGGCCTGCTGGTCACCGCGGTCGGGCTGACGATCCTGGGTCTCACCGCCGCCCGCGCCACCCGCCAGCACGCCTCGGCGGCGGCGCTGATCGCCGTCGAGAGCGCCGTGGTTGCGCTCAGCGGA
>CATPBV010000123.1 GCA_955652345.1 uncultured Solirubrobacteraceae bacterium
TCGTCCTGAGCGCGGTCGATCCGGCGCAGCCGTACGGCGTCGCGCTGCCGTGGCCGGCGCTGCCGGAGGGTCGCCGGCCTGCCCGGGTTGCCGGGGCGTACGCGGTGCTCACCGTCGGCTGCCCGGTGCTCTACTTGGAGCGTGGCGGCCGGGCGCTTCAGACGCTGGTGCCCGCGGGAGACGCGCGCATCGAGCCGGCACTCGAGGCGCTGGTCGGGCAGGTTCGCGAGGGAAGAATCAAACGGCTTGCGCTGGAGAAGGTCGACGGCGAGGCGGCTCTGGGATCGGCCCTGACGCCGGCGCTGGTGGCGCTCGGCTTCCAGGAGGGCCCGCGCCGGCTCACTCTGACCGCCTGAGCAGCCGTGCCGGAGGGCGACACGATCGCGTATGCCGCGAACCGGATCCGTCCGGTGCTCGAGGGCTTCGTTCCTGACGAGATCGCGACCCCGCAGCCCCGTCACGCGCTCGACCGCTGGCCGGAGCGGCTCGCCGGGCACGCGGTCAACAGCGTGGACACCTACGGCAAGCATCTGTTCCTGCGCTTCGAGGGGGACCTCGTCCTTCATTCGCATCTCGGGATGACCGGTGTGTGGGGGGTGTACGGCCGCGGGGGGCGCTGGGGGCGCTCCCCGCGGCGCGCCTGGATCGTTCTGCGGCGCGGCGACACGGAGGTCGTCGAGTTCGACGGTCCGCTGCTCGAGCTGGTGACGGAAGGCCGTACCCGGTTCGACCAGCGGCTTGCGGCACTCGGGCCGGACATCCTGGCCGCGGAGTTCGACGCCGACCGTTTCCTCTCGCGCCTGCGGGCCGACGACCCGACTCGCCCGATCGGTGACGGGCTGCTCGACCAGCGCAACGTGGCCGGCATCGGGAACATCTGGAAGGCCGAGGGGTGTTGGGAGGCGAAGGTCGACCCGTGGAGAGCCGTGGGCGCTGTCTCGGACGCTGAGGCGCGCCTGATCATCGAGCGCGTCCGACCACGCATGGCCCGCTCAGCGGCCGAGGGGCATCGGGCGATCAAGCCACGGATCTATCGCCGCGCCGGAAGACCGTGCCCCCGCTGTGGCACGCCCGTGGTCGCCCGAGGCCAGGGCGACGCCAATCGAACGACCTACTGGTGCCCCGGTTGTCAGGCGTAGCGCGACACTCCGCGGCCGCGGGCAAACGTCACAATGATCACGGCTGACCCAGCGATCGTGACGAATGCCCGCGTGACGCGGGCGAACGTCACAATCGCCGCCAATGGCGAACAGTTGTGACGTTTGCCCGGGGTCTCAGGGGATCGTGCAGGTGGCGGCGCTGTGGTGCGGCGGGTCGCCTCGGTCGACGCGATGGTGTCCGCCGGTGGCCTGCTTGCTGATCTGGCCGATCACCTTGCCCATCCGCAGCCACCGGAACGTGATCGTGCCGCTCAGCAGGCCCGCGCCCGGCTTGAAGTGGAACGTGTGCCCGCCCTGCTGGAGCCCGTTCACGACCGTCCCCAGCGGCGCCACCGCCCGGGCGTTGCTCCCCGGAACCGGCTTGAACGCCTTCGCCGCGGCCACCCAGTAGTCGACCTGGATGCTCATCGTCAGCCGCGCGGGGAACCCGAGCGCCGGCATCTGTCCGCGGATCCCGATGCGATCGGGATAGGCCTGTGTGTTGCAGATGTTGATCGTCGCCCAGAGCTGCCGCGAGTGTTCAGCGCGTTTGACCGCGGCGCGAACCTGACCGGGCGTCGGGCCCCCTCCCGCCTTGCCCAAGGCGCTCGAGCTAAATGCCGATAACAGCAGCATCGCGATGAAAAATTTGCCCACCACCAGCAGCAAAATACCGGGAACGTGATGAAGCCACGTTCGGCACGTAGTGGGGGTGTGACCGAGACCGCGACGGCGACGATGACAGCGCCCGAACAGAGCGAATGGGCCCGCCTCGAGGCGCTGTATCGATCGAGCCGGGACGACGTGTTCGGGTACGTCGCTTCGCTGCTCCGGGATCCGGCGGCAGCCGAGGACGTGACTGAGCTGGCGTTCGAGCGCGCGTACCGGCGCAGGCGCACATTCGACCGCCGTCGCGGCGAGGAGCGCGCGTGGCTGTTCGGGATCGCGCGCAACGCGGCGCTCGACGAGCTTCGCCGCCGACGCCGCCTGGCGGCGCTGACGGTGGACCCGGAGGACGTCGCGATGCAGTCGCCCGAGGACGGCGCGGAGGTCGCGCTCCGGCGGACGGCCGTGCGTGCCGCGCTCGCCGAACTGCCCGCGCGCGACCGGGAGATCGTGGCCCTCAAGTTTCACGCCGGCCTTTCGAACGCAGAGCTGGCGAAGGTTCTAGGAGTCAGTGAGTCAAATGCGGGAACGCTGTTGCACCGCGCAATTGAGAAGCTCAGGAAGGCATGCAATGAAACTGCTTGACCAGGGACCGATGGACCCCGACATCGCCGAGGAGCTGGCCGCAATCGACGCGACTCTCGCCGGTGAGCCGGTCGATCCGCGGCACGCGGAGCTCGCCGAGCTGGCGCTGATGCTGCGGGCGGAGCGCCCGCAGATCAGCGAGGGCTTCGCGCGCAAGCTCGACGCCCGGGCCGAGCAGCGGTTTGCAGCGGCCGCAGCACCGAAGCGGACCGCATCGAAGCGCTTTTTTTCGCGGACGTGGGTGTGGGCGCCGACCGCCACGGCCGGGGCGCTCGCGGCGTCGGTCGCGCTCGTGCTCGTGATCGGGTCGCCCGGCGGCGGGATGAGCGGTGCCTCCAGCTCAGCGAGCGCCACGACGCCGCAGGGCCTCGGTGCGCCGGCCCTCGGAGCTTTAAGCACGCCAGCGGCGGCCGGCAGCAGCAAGCAGGGCCGCCTAGTATCGCCGAACCTCCCCAGGCCTTCCAACGCCGCGGACGCGGGCGCTGCCGCATCAACAGCTCAGCCCATCGCCCCCGGCGGCCTGACGCCGCCCAGCTCGGGCCGCAAGATCACCCAATCCTCCCAGCTGGTCCTGACAACCGCTCCGAACCAGATCGACCAGGTCGCCCAGGAGCTCTACAAGGTGCTGGGGCCCGTGGGCGGGATCGTCGTGTCCTCGCAGGTCACCCAGACCGGAGGGCTCGACGGCAGCGCAACCTTCCAGCTCAGCATCCCTAGCTCGCAGCTGTCGGTGACGATGACGCGGCTCTCCGAGCTTCCGAACTCCCGGGTCGCATCGCGCACGGACTCGACCCAGGACGTCACGCGCCAGTACAACGGCCTGACCACGCAACTCGCCGACGCGCGGGCGCTCCGCACGGCGCTCTTGAA
>CATPBV010000124.1 GCA_955652345.1 uncultured Solirubrobacteraceae bacterium
GCGGGTATTCCCGCTCGACCAGGTTAGGGAAGCGTTTCGCGAGCTCGAGCGTGGCCACACGCGCGGGAAGATCGTTCTGATTCCATAGCTCACCGATAGTCCTCTGGAAAACGAGAGGTTGAGACATGGCTGAAGCACCAACGCTGTTCGTCTGTCACGGGGATGAGGGAGGACCCCGAATGCATCCATGCCGTCGGGTGCAGGAGGCGATGAACGCCGCCGGGGTCGAGTACGAGAAGGTGATCGTCGGTCACGGGCACCCAGTCCCGTTCCTGAGAAAGGGCTCCCGCGACGAGCTCGAGCAGGCGACGGGGACCAACAAGCTGCCGACGCTGAAGCTCCACGACGGAACGGTGATCAGCCACTCCAAGCGAATCCTCGCCTGGGTTGCAAAGCAGGCTCAGTCGTAGATCGATCGACCCGCCCCCGGGGTGGCGTTGTCGCCATAGGGCTCGAGGTCCTCGATGTATCCCGGTTGGAGTTCGACCCGGCGAAGCCAAGCTCTCAAGCTCTCAAACGGCGCGAGATCGAGCCCGGCCTCGTGCGCAACGTGCGTGTAGCCGTAGATCGCGATGTCGGCGATCGTGTACCGGTCGCCGACGAAGAAGTCTCGCGTGCTCAGGTGGCCCTCGAGGTGCGACAGGACATCGTGGGCGCCGTCGCGACGCCTGATCGCATCCGGGTCTGACGGGCTCAGGCGACCGGTCAGCATCCGGAAGCGCAGGCCACCAATTAGCGGCATGACGTCCGTCTGCTCGTAGATCAGCCATCCGATGACGCCAGCGAGCTCGAACGGGTCGTCGGGAAGGTAGGGCGTGTCAGTGGCCAGGTAGACGAGGATCGCACCCGACTCGCCCAGGTACCGCCCGCCGGCGAGCTCGAGCACCGGAGTGCTGCGCAGCGGATTGATGCGCGCGTACTCGTCGGTCAGCGTCTCGCCCCCGAAGATGTCGATCGCGATGCGCTGGTAGGGGCGGTTCAAGTGGGCGAGCAGGAGCCGGACCTTGTAGCAGTTGCCCGACCCGGCGTAGTCGTACAGGCGAAGGGGCACGTTGGAATAACGCCGGTCGGGGTCGCGGCGTGAGATGAGAGTTGTCTCAGGACTTAGCTGGCTCTCATCGCGAGCTTACGCTCGTCTTTCACAGGCGCCGAACAATCGGCCGTGCAATGGAACGCGGCACGACCACCCCGAACCCTTCAGCGCCGCCCCGTCGGGCCGTGGCCAGGCGTGACGCCGGCCTGGCGCTGGTCCGCCGGATCAATCGCTGGCTGATCGCCGGCGCGGTCGCCGCCGCGGGCGCCGTGTCCGCGGTCGCAGCGCAAGGCTTCTCCGGGCACACCTCCGCCGCGACTGCCCCGTCGAGCGCGACCGCCACGACCAGACAAGCGCAGAGCAGCGCCGGCACGAGCACCAGCGCGTCCTCGAGCACGACGAGCAGCGGCCTGCAGTCTCCCGCCCAGACGCCGACCGCGGCAACTAGCAGCGGGTCGAGCGGCGCCGTCTCGGGAGGGTCCTGAGATGTCGGGCGGCAGCGCGCTCTGGTATCTGACACGCGGCACCGGCGTCGTCTCGCTCGTGCTGCTCACGACCACCGTCGCGCTTGGCGTCGCAAATGCTCGCCGCGCTCGCTCGGCGCGGGTCCCGCGCTTCGTCATCGACGCGATTCACCGCAATGCGGCATTGCTGTCGCTCGCGTTCCTCGTCGTGCACATCGCCACGTCGGTGGTCGATGCGTACACGCCGATCCGGCTGGTTGACGCGGTGATCCCGTTCGTCTCGGCGTACCGGCCTGTATGGCTCGGCCTCGGGGCGGTCGCCCTGGACCTGCTGATCGCGGTCGCACTCACCAGCGTGTTGCGTCGCCGGTTCGGCCACCGCGCCTGGCGTGCGACGCACTGGCTCGCCTACGCGGCCTGGCCCGTGGCGCTGGTGCACGGGCTTGGCACGGGCACCGACGTGAAGTCGACCTGGATGCTCGTCCTCACCGCGGTGTGCGTACTCGTCGTGCTGGCCGCGACCTGGACTCGCGCCGCCGGGGCCGGTCCAAACCGGCTCGGCGCACGCAGGTGGGCGGTCGCGGGGTCTCTCGCCGCCGCGGTCGCGCTTGCGGTTTGGCTGCCGACGGGCCCGCTCAAGTCCGGATGGGCGAAGCGCGCGGGGACGCCGAGCTCGCTGCTGGGGTCGTCCTCCACAGGGGTGAAGCAATGACGACCGCATCGCTTCCGCGCCTCCTGCTGGGTCTCGACGACCATCCGATTTCGCAGCTCGACGAGCACCTCGACGTGCATGGACCCCTGCCTTCGCTGCGAAAGCGCGACCGACAGCAGCTGATCGCGTTGATCGAGGATGCCGGGCTTCGGGGTCACGGCGGCGCATCCTTTCCCGCCGCGAGGAAGATGCGCGCGGTCACATCCCGGCGCGGACCGTCGATCGTGGTCGCCAACGGATGCGAAGGCGAGCCGGCGAGCATGAAGGACGGGACGCTGCTGCGCGAGGTTCCGCACCTTGTGCTGGACGGCGCCGCGGTCGCAGCTCGCGCGGTCGGAGCGCGCGCGGCTATCGTCGCGCTCCCCGATCACGACGATCGAACCGCGCACGCTCTCCAGGCGGCGGTGCGCGACCGACAAAGGGCCGGCATTCGAGACGATCCGAGCTTCGAGGTGGCGAGGCTCGAGCCCCACTACCTCGCCGGGCAGGAGAGCGCGCTTGTGAGCGCGCTGGGCGGGGGGCCGGGCAAGCCGAGCTTTACCCCGCCAAGGCCGTTCGAGCGTGGCGTCCGTGGGCGCCCGACGCTCGTTCAGAACGTCGAGACGCTCGCGCATGTCGCGCTCATCGCTCGCCACGGAGCGGACTGGTTCCGTCAGCTTGGCACCCCCAGCGACCCCGGCTCCACTCTCGTGACCGTGTCGGGCGCGGTCGCGTCGCCCGGCGTATTCGAGATCGAACACGGCATGTGGCTTTCTGAGTTGCTGGACAGCGTGGGGCTCGATGACCGGCTTGCGGCAGTGCTGGTCGGCGGGTACTTCGGAACATGGCTGACGGCGAGCGAGGTGCCGCGCGTACGCCTCGCGAGCGAAAGCCTGTCCGCTTACGGTGCGACGCTGGGCGCGGGTGTGGTGGTCGCGCTTGGTGCGGGCGCGTGTCCGGTCGCCGAGTCGACCCGGATCGCAGAGTTCTTCGCCGCGCAGAGCGCAGGGCAGTGCGGCCCGTGCGTCAACGGCCTGCACGCGGTGGCCCAGACCGTCCAGCAGCTAGCTGCAGGAACGGCGGACCGGACGGCGCGCAGCGACCTCGACCGGTGGACGAGTCAGCTTCCCCGGCGCGGAGCATGCCAGCATCCAGACGGCGCGGTCCGGTTCATCAGGAGCTCCCTGCGGGCGTTCGAGGCCGAGTTCCGAGACCACGCGCGACGGGGTCCATGCGAACGATGCTCGAGTCCACCAGTCCTCCCGACACCGGCCAGGCGCCGGCGCTAGCGAATGCAGCTGCGAGTCAACCCGATCAGCTGCGTCGGGCACGGCCTGTGCGCGGAGCTGCTCCCGGAGTGGATCGAGCTCGACGATTGGGGCTACCCGATCCTGAACGGCACAGACCTGCCGCCGGACCTTCTCCAGCATGCTCGTCGTGCCGCGAACAGCTGTCCGACGCTCGCACTCCTGCTGGACTCAGAAGGCGGCTGAACCTCCGCCTCGTTGCGGTGAGCGCCGTGTGCGCTGTCGCACTCGGAGCGTGTGGCGGCGGGTCCTCGAAGACGACCGCGGCCAAGTCGAGCCGCACGACGACCACGTCGATCAGTACCACCCAGACGACCCCGCCGCCTCCGCCGAAGCCGCGCCCGCGCCCGCCTTCCCACCCGACGCTGACTCCCGCCGCGCTCGGCTCTGCGCCGACGCCGTTCGTGCCGGCGGTGCACTGGCGGGGGCAGACCGCGGTCTGGATCGCGCGATCGACATCGGGGATTGGGCTGCTGTCGTTCGACCAGAGCCTCGTCGTTCTGAGGTTGCATTCGGGCGCGATCGATGCGGGGGGGTCGGGCTGGCGCTGGGGTCCGAGCGTCGCCGGTCCGGAGCTGCGTCACCTCGTCGCGGCGTTCAACGGCGGCTTCAAGTTCTCCACCGGCGCCGGCGGGTTCCTCTCCTACGGACGTGTTGGAGCACCTCTACAGAATGGGATCGGCTCGATCGTCACCTACGGGAACGGAATGACGGACATCGGCAGCTGGCACGCCGAGGTCCCGGCGCCCGGGATGCGGATCGTCTCCGTCCGGCAGAACCTGATGCTGCTGATCGATCATGGGAGGCCGGCGGCGTCCGTAGGGTGCGATTCGTGTTGGGGGGCGACCCTCGGCGGGGTCAGCGATCCGGCGCGCTCCGCGCTCGGGGTCACAGCCGACGGACGGCTCATCTGGGCTGGCGGGGAGCATCTGACGGTCGTGCAGCTGGCGGACGCGCTGCTCAGCGCGCGCGTCGTCCGCGCGGTCGAACTCGACATCAACCCCCAGTGGGTCGCCGCCTACGTGTACGGCCATCGCGGCGGTCACGGACCGCTTGCCCCAGTTGCGGTTACTCCCGCTCAGAATGGCGTCCCGGGCATGTTCCTGGCGCCGTATAGCCGAGACTTCTTCAGCATCGATGCGCGTTGACGGGCACATCCGAACGCTGATCTTCTCTGGCGTGCTGGTCGCCGCGGCGTCGGTCGCCGCCCTCGCGGTGTTCGCCGACAAGGATCGCGCGGACGTGCGCACGATCCCCAGGGGTGCACTTCGCGTCGAGGTCGGAGGTTCTCCGATAAGCCGCCCGATCCCCGCGGGATATGTCGGCTTCTCGATCGAGTACTGGTCCTCCCTGGCGTACTCGGGCGCCAATCCCGCAGCTCCGAATCCGACCTTCATCCGGCTCGTCCAAGCGCTTGATCCGGGCAGCTCACCGATCATCCGATTCGGCGGCGACACGACCGACTGGACCTGGTGGCCAACGCCAGGAGTGGCCAAGCCCGCGGGCATCAGGTACACACTGACACCGCGCTGGCTGGCGGTTACGCGCGCGAGCGCGCGCGCGATGGGGGCGCGGCTGATCCTCGGGATCAACTTCGAGGCAGACAGCCAGGCGATCGCGAGCGCCGAAGCGCACGCATTCCTGAACGGCATCGGGCGAGACCTGATCGCCGGGTTCGAACTGGGCAATGAGCCTGAGGTCTACGGGACGATCGGCTGGTACTCCAACAGCGCTGGGGTGCCGGTGTTCGGCCGCCCGGCGAGCTATGACTTCGGGTCGTTTCTACGGGACTACGCCGCGATCGCCTCCGCGCTCCCGCGGGGCGTCCCGCTCGTCGGTCCGGCATCCGGCGCATCGCAGTGGCTCGCCGAGCTGAACCAGTTCCTGCGCGCGAACCGCCGCGTTCGGACCGTGACGTTCCACCGCTACCCGCTGCACCGGTGCTACACCCCGCGCAGCTCGCCCACGTACCCCACGATCCCGAACCTGCTCGCGCCGGCGGCTTCGATCGGCCCGGCCGCGAGCCTGGCGTCGGCGGTGGTGGTTGCCCACGCGCACGGTCTTCCGTTTCGAGCCGATGAGCTCAACAGCGTCTCCTGCGGCGGCGCGTGGGGCGTGTCGAACACGTTCGCTTCCGCTCTATGGGTGCTCGACACGCTGTTTCACATGGCCCAGGTCGGGGTCGACGGCGTGAACATCCATACGTTCGCGAGGGCTCGCTACGAGCCGTTCGCGTTCAAGCACACACGCCACGGCTGGCAGGCGCAAGTCAAGCCGATGTACTACGGCCTCTTGATGTTCGCTCGGGCGGCTCCGGCCGGCGCTCGACTGCTGCCCACCTACGCCCCGCCGACCGCGGGTAAGGCGCTGCGGATGTGGGCTACACGGGGCACGGACGGGACGCTCCGGGTCGTCTTGATCAACGTTTCACGCAGCCGCACGGTTACGCTGGCCATCCGTCCGCCCGCTACCGGCGCAAGCGCCACGCTCGAGCGGCTGCTCGCCCCGCGGCTGGGCGCGACGCACGACGTCACCCTCTCTGGTCAGGGCTTCGGCTCGGACACCGCCACGGGGACATTACCCGGCGCCCCGGCCATGGCCAGCCTCACGCCGATTCAGCGTCGCTATGTGGTTCGCGTTCCCCCCGCCAGCGCTGCGCTCATCACGGTGCGGCGGTGAAGCGCCCGCAAGGGGTGCGGAGCAGGCAAGACCCGGTAGGTGAAGAGAAACACGATCGGTGCGGTCAGCGCGCTGAGCAACGCAAGCGTCCACCAGCTGCGTCCGTCGGTCCCGGCTCCGACGACGTGGCCGACGGCGAGCACGTAGACGACGATCGTGAACCGATGCATCGTGCGCCATGTCTTCGTCCCGATTCGCTTGCGAACATAGAAGCTCAGCCCTAGCAGGACCGCGAGCCAGCCGGCGATGATTCCGATTCCCGTGAAGACCGGTCTGTAGGCGAGGGCAAACGGGAGCGTGATTCCTGTCAGGTCGGGTCGCAGGTAGCCATCAAACAGCAGCAAGCCGGCGTGGGTCGCGATCAACCCGAGCGTTACGAGCGTGGCGGCTTCGTGAAGCAGCTTCAGCCTGGCGGGCAGGCCTGGGCGTCGTGTGACGCGTCCCGCCATCGCCAGACCGAGCGTTACCGAGACTCCCAGCAGCGCGATCGCGACGATGCCCAGAGCTCGACTTGCGAACCAGAAGACCTGGTGTGTCGGGTCGCCTGTCACGGTCGGCGTCAGTCAGGAGGTGCGCGTCGTGACCGGCGCCAGCACGTGTACCGATTGCCCGGTGCTCGCACCAGTGCCGTGGATGGCAAAGCTAGGCTTGGCGACCATGGAGACGCGCGTGGTCAGCGCGTTGATGTAGATGACGGAAAACGGGAGCCATGCGGCTAGGAGCGCCGCGACGGAGAGGCTCA
Source organism: uncultured Solirubrobacteraceae bacterium (assembly GCA_955652345.1). Taxonomy (GTDB): domain Bacteria; phylum Actinomycetota; class Thermoleophilia; order Solirubrobacterales; family Solirubrobacteraceae; genus Palsa-465. Next base: position 6,917 of record CATPBV010000124.1, read on the forward strand.
GCAGCGTCCGATAGAGCGACCATCCACGGCGAGCGCCTCCGCTGTTCGCTGGTTGTCCGTTCGAGTCAGTCATGTTGATCCTGTTCTTGTCCGGCTTGGGGCAGGTGAGACCCGCCCGGGACGCCTGTATGCACCACTGCGGCGCGCTGAATGGATGTCGTCGTTACCGTCGCCGGCTTGTTCGCATGGACGATCACTCCAGCGATCGACATAGCCGCGAGGAACATCGCCGTAGCGAATGCAGCAATCTTGATCCGGGCGCTGTGCGTCATTTCTTTCTCTGATGGGTGGTCGCTGCGTGTGCGATCGGGACCACGGCGAACGACAGCGCCGCGATCGAGCCGGCTAGTGCGATGGTTCGTGCTCTCACTTCGAGCCCTCCTTGTGAGGGTCATGCACCGCGTGAGCGGGCGCAGTGGTTGATGCTGACCAGACTGAAGGCGCCGATCAAGAGCCCGGTAAGAGACCGTCCAGAAGGGACTTACCGTCCTCATTTCACCTGCAACAGGGCATAAAGTGAGCTCCGACATGCGGATTCTTGTGATCGAGGACGAGCGGACTCTTGCCGGCTTCATCGAGCAGAGCCTTCGCGCCGAAGGGCACGCGGTGACGGTTTGCCATGACGGCGAGAGCGGCCTGGCGGCGGCGTCGACCAGCGACTACGCGCTCGTGTTACTCGATCTGGCGCTGCCCGGCAAGGACGGCCTCGAGGTGCTCGGCGCGATTCGGGCGCGCGAGCCGGACTTGCCGGTGATCGTGGTGACCGCGCGGACCGCCGTCGGCCAGCGAGTGGAGGGACTCGATCGCGGCGCTAACGATTATGTGACGAAGCCGTTCGCGCTCGAGGAGCTCCTCGCCCGAGTGCGAGCGCAGCTGCGCTCGCCCGGTCAGCGTGAAGCCTCGGTACTCGAGGTCTCCGGGATACGCATGGACCTGCGTACCCGGCGGGTGCAGAGCGATGGAGACGAGGTGCGCCTCACCGCGCGCGAGTTCGAGGTGCTCGCTTATCTGATGCGCCACCCCGACCAGGTCCTCTCCCGTGAGCAGATCCTCAATGCGGTGTGGGGGTTCGACTTCGATCCCGGCACGAAGGTCCTGGAGGTCTACATCGGCTACCTGCGCCGCAAGCTCGGTTGCGGTCGCATCGGAGAGCCGATCGAGACGCTGCGTAACGTGGGCTACCGGCTGCGGGTGCGGCGTGAGTAGACGCCGGACACGCGGTGGCCTGCGTACGCAGCTCGCGGTTGCGATCGCGCTCGTGACATCGCTCGCGGTCGGCGCGACCTACCTGGCGCTCTACAGCGGCACGAGCTCGCGGCTGCGAGATCAGATCGACGCTCAACTGAGGACCCAGTACGCCGAATGGCGTCAAATCATCGCCCGTGGCGACCTCTCGACGCCCGTTGCGCTCGAGCATGCCGCCAGGCGGTTCATCGCGGCGCAGCGCTATCACGCGGAATCGCTGATCGTCGCGGTGCAGGTCCAGGGCGGTTCCACAGTCAGCAACGTTCCGCGGGTCCTGGCCCTGGAGGAAGCCCGGGAACAAGGCGAGAACACCGGCTTGCTCCGCGCGCCGGCGGGGATCTCGACCGTGTCGGTGGCTGAGGCGGGGGACATGCGGGTCTTAGCTGCGCCGATCGTTCGCGGCGGTCAGATCGTTGGAACGCTGCGAGTCGCGAATCCGCTCACGCCCGTCGCGCAAGCTCAGGCCGGCCTCCGGCGCACGTTCCTCGTGGTCGGGGCAGTCGCCCTCGCGCTCGCCGTGGCGGCGGGAATAGCGCTCGCGACGTTGATCGCAGCGCCGCTTCGCCGGATCGCCAGGGTGGCCGCTGCGGTAACCGGCGGGGATCTCTTGCTCCGGGTGGGCGACGTGAAGGCCGGCGGAGAGGTCCGAGTCCTGGCCGACGCCTTCGACCACATGCTCGACCGGCTGGAGCGGAGCTTCAGGCGCCAGCGCGACTTCGTCTCCGACGCCTCCCACGAGCTGAGAACGCCCCTCTCGGTCCTGCGCGCTCAGGTTGAACTACTCGATCGCGAGGCCGATGAGGAGAGACGGCACGAAGGCACGGCGACCCTGCTCCGACGCCTCGATGAGCTCGACCGCCTGGTTGGCGACATGCTCACGCTCGCCAGCGCCGAAGCAGGCCAGCTGCTCGAGCCTCGCACGGTCGACATGCGCGACTTCTTCGAGGATCTTCGCCGCGACCTGCCGCTGTTCGGCGAACGCGATTACCGGCTGACGCCGGTCGGCGGCAGGCTTCAAGCCGACCCCGATCGTCTCACC
>CATPBV010000125.1 GCA_955652345.1 uncultured Solirubrobacteraceae bacterium
ACGGCGCCCTCGCTCTCGCGTACGAGCTCGGATGCCCCGATGCTCATCGGACCCGTGACCTCAGGCAGACCACCTGAAGAGCCTCCTCCACATGCGATGGAATACCACAACACGGCTCCAGATTCATCTCTCGTTAACCGATCCGCAACTCTCGGGATTTAGCTCGGCACTGCTTGGAACGTTCCAGGACTCCCCCGGTGCTGCGCGCGGCTACGCTCTGCGCCCGCCGCCCTCGTAGCTCAATGGATAGAGCACGCGCCTCCTAAGCGCGGGATGCAGGTTCGATTCCTGCCGGGGGCAAGTCGTTGCCGGCTACAATCGCGTATACGTAGGTGTAGCCAGCATGTCCGAGACAACCACCATCCGTGTGCGGCGTGAGACCCGAGATCGAGTCAACCGCCTGGCGAAAGCCCGTGGAGTGTCCGCGCCTGACCTGATCGGGCAACTCGTCGACCGGGCCGAGGATGACGAGCTGCTCGCAGCTCACGCCGCGGCGTATGACGCGCTGCGGACGAACGCTCCGGAGCTCCTGCGAGAGATCGAGTCGGAGGATCACGCCTGGGACCGCTCGAAGTTGGGCTCGCCAGCGGGCGACGCGTGACGGTGCCCGCCCAGCGCGACGTATGGGTCGCGCAGCTGGATCCGACCGAGGGGCATGAGCAGGCAGGAACGCGTCCGGTCGTCGTGGTCTCACGAGAAGCTTTCAATGCGTCCGGTTGGAGGCTGTGCCTTTGCGTCCCGCTCTCGACCCGCGATCGCGGCTCACCGCTGCACGTCGCGATCGAGCCGCCGGAGGGCGGGGTCCGCGCGATGAGCTTCGCGTTGGTCGACCAAATACGCTCGCTTGACAGCTCTCGACTGCTCGATAAGTGGGGCGCAGTCGATCGGGACACACACCGACGGATCGCCTCGCTGCTGCTCCGAATCGTGGCGCCGGGTTAGCCTCGCGCCCTGAGCTTTTCCTCACGACCCCCTGCTACCGTCCGGGCGTCCTCGTGTCCGAGAGCACGCTAGAAGCACCCCCCGTCGCGGAGTCGGCGACCCCGGGACAGAGGCCGGCGGCCGAGCCTGTCCCCTGGACCCTGCGCGGTTTCATGCGCGACCACCCCTGGTGGAGCGTCGGCGTCGCGCTAGTGGTCCTGTCGGCGATCCTCGTCTTCTGGGCGAGGACCCGCCCGAGCTACGACGCCTACGGGTGGCTTGTGTGGGGCTACCAGACGCTGCATCTGACGCTCGACCTGGGGGGCGCGCCGTCGTGGAAGCCGCTGCCCTACCTGTTCACCGTGCCATTCGCCGTGTTCGGCCACTACGAGCTGTGGCTGTGGATGATCGCCGCCGCGGCGATCTCGTTCGCCGGCGGGATCTTCGCTGGGCGGATCGCCTACCGGATCACGCTCGGTGGAGAGACCGACCGAAGCGTCGTCAGTCCATCGCGTCACCGTGCGGCGCTTGCGGCGGCGGTCTTCGCCGGGGTCGCGGTCCTCGGGCTCCAGGACTACATGCACTACATCCTCAGCGCCCAGAGCGATCCGATGATCGTGACCTTCTGCCTTGCGGCGGTGGACGCCCATCTGTCCGGACACCCTCGCTGGGCGTTCTGGCTCGGGACGATCGCCGCGCTCGGGCGCCCCGAGGCGTGGCCGTTCCTCGGCCTGTACTCGATCTTCGTTTGGCGGCGAATGCCGTCGATGCGGTGGATGATCCCCGCCGCGGCCGCCGTGATCCTGTTCATGTGGTTCGGCATCCCGACGATCACGAACCACCGGCCGTTCGTCGCCGGCCAGCTCGCGCTCAAGTCGCCGCGCGAGCTGCACCAGAACAAGGTGATCGGGACGATCGACCGCTTCACGGGGCTGCAGTACCTGCCGGTCTGGATCGCCGCGCTGTTCACCGTTGGGGTGGCGGCGGTCCGGCGCAACCGGCTGATCCTGCTGCTGGCGGCCGGATCGGTCGTGTGGGTGATCGTCGAGATCGCGTTCGCGCTTCACGGCTGGCCCGCCCTGCCGCGTTACGTGATGGAGCCGGCGGCGATCGCGGCGGTGTTCGCCGGAGTGGCCGTGGGATGGATCCTGCTCGAGGCGCCACGGCTGCGACGTGGGCTGCCGCGATGGATCGGCGTGCCGATCGTCGCGGTACTGGTCGCGACGCTCGTTCCCGGCGCCGTTGCACGGCTCCGAACTGAGCGCTCGGACCTCCGCCACGAGCACAGCCGCACCCACGAGATCGGGCTGCTCCAAGCCACACTCACCGCACTTGGGGGCTATCGGCACATCCGCAACTGCGGGGAGCCCGTGAGCAATGTCGAGTTCGTGAGCGCGCTCGCGTGGTTCGTCAAGCTCGACGTCGGCTTCGTCGGCCACCGGCCGGACTTCGAGCTCCACCAGCGCTACCCGATCGTGCTGTTCACGCCGCTCGCTCGTGGAGGCTGGAGAGTGCTTCCGTGGCACACGAGGCCCTACCAGGTCGCCCGCTGCCGTGGCCTCAATGCCGAGTACGTAGCCCGGCCGGGCGGGGCCCGACTCATCCGTCTTCACCACATCAGCGCTCCCTGAACGCTCGTCACGTGGCGCAGTCGACGCTCCAGCCCCCGCCCGCAGGAGCCTCGCCGATCCAGCGGGGGCTGTTCCAAGGCGGCCGCAGAGCCGACCGCCACCGCTTGGCGGTGCCGGCTCTCGTCGCCGCCGGACTGCTGCTGGCTGCAACGGGGATCGTGCTGTGGGCGCGGACGCGACCCGGCTTCGATCCGTACGGGTGGCTCGTGTGGGGCCACCAAACCCTGTCGGCGAGCCTGAACACCAATGCCGCCCCGTCGTGGAAGCCGCTCCCCTACATCTTCACCGTGCCCTATGCGCTCGCCGGCCACTACGAGCTGTGGCTGTGGATGATCACGTCGGTCGCCGTTTCGCTCAGCGGCATGGTGTTCGCCGGGCGGATCGCCTACCGCCTCACCGCGGCGCGATCGGAGCGTCGCTATGCGGCGCTCGCCGCGGGCGCGCTCGCCGCGCTTGCGTTGCCGGGCATCAGCGACTACCCGCACTACGTGCTGAGCGCCCAATCGGACCCGATGATCGTCGCCCTGTGCCTGGCCGCGATTGATGCGCATCTGTCTGAGCGCCCGCGATTGGCGTTCGTTCTCGGCGTGCTGGCCTCGCTGGGGCGCCCCGAGGTGTGGCCGTTCCTTGGCGTGTATGCGGTGTGGTGCTGGCGGGCGATCCCGTCGATGCGCCGGTTCGTCGGAGGCGGAATCGTCGTGCTCGCGCTCCTATGGTTCGGAATTCCGGCGCTGACGTCGCGCAGCCCGTTCGTGGCCGCCTCGAACGCGCTCGGCTCGGGACGCGCACTTCACAGCAACAAGGCGCTCGGGACGATCGGCCGCTTCCTCGCCCTGCAAGAGCCCGCGCTCGAGCTGCTGGCCCTCCTCGCGGTGTGTCTGGCGGTGCTGCGGCGGGACCGGGTGACGCTCGTGCTCGCGGGTGGTGTCGTCGCGTGGGTGATCGTCGAGATCGGCTTCGCTCTGCACGGCTGGCCGGGACTCGGCCGCTACATGTTCGAAGCCGCCGCGGTGACGGCGGTGCTCGCCGGCGTGGCGGTTGGGCGGCTTCTGGGCGATCCGCCCCGCCTGCCCGGCGTCACCGGAATCGTGGGCATCATGGTCGTCGCGGTCGCGGTCGCGACGCTCGTTCCGGCGGCCGTGTCCCGCGCGCACTCCGAGCGGCGCGACCTGAAGGTCCAGCGCCAGCGCACCGCTCAGATCAACCGCCTGTCCGGCGTGGTCGCCGGGCTTGGGGGGCCCGCCGCGCTAAAGGGGTGCGGCGAGCCGCTGACGCGCCTCGAGTATCAGACGGTCCTGGCCTGGACCCTGCGGGTCAACGTCGCCACCGTAGGCTTCAAGTACGGGCCGGCGACCGCCAGCGGGCGCCCGATCGTGCTCTTCACCCCTGTCGGCCGCAGCGGCTGGAACGTCCAGGCGGTACATCAGGTCAACCCCGCCTGCCTGCGCCTGCCTCACTGACGAGGGCTGGCTGAGAAAGCGCATCTATGACGCGTTTTTTCAGCCAGCCTCGGTTGGGACGTCGGGACGGTCGGGATAGATGTCGTCGATCGTCGTCAGCGCGACGAACGGCGCACCGGCCGCCTCGGCGATCGCCTCGGCACCGCCGGCGAGACGGTCGCAGACGGCGAGCACACCGCACACCGCCCGGCCCTCGTCTCGCAGCGCCTCGAGCGCGCGGATCGTCGAGCCTCCCGTCGTGACCGCATCTTCGACCAGCATGCACCTGTCTTCGGGCGCCAGCAGCGGGCCTTCGATCCGGCGTGAGAGGCCGTGCGGCTTGACCTCCTTGCGGACGAAGAACGCCTTGACCTCGGCACCCCCGGCAAGCGCCGCACAAGCGATCGGGTCTGCGCCCATCGTCATCCCGCCGACGGCCGTCGCGCCCCACTCGGCGGCCTGCGCAGCCACCAGCGTCGCCAGCGCGCGAAAACCAGCCGGCCTCAGGATCGCCCGCTTCACATCGACGTAGTACTCCGCGGTGCGCCCGCTGGTGAGAACGACCTCGCCCTTGATCAGAGCGTGCTCCCGAAGCGCGCCGATCAGCCTCTCGCGAGCGGTCGTCGGGTCGTCGAGCGTCATCGGCGGCGTTCATGCTAAATGGGCGTCAGGCCGATTCGGTGTCTGTGGTGTACCGCGCGCTCAAGCTGGTGTCGGTCGCCTGTTGCCTGCTCGTCGTGATGTCGTTCGTCATGTTTGCCGACGATCAGCTCTCGAGCGCCTCACGCCACCAGCAGACCGAGCTCGCCACCGGAGTGACTCCCCCGGCGGGGGCGAGCCCGCAGACACCTCGGCGCGGACAGCCCGGCCGCTTCATCGACGGGGCGGCGACCGAGCTCACAGCGCCGTTTCGCATGATCGTGGCATCGGCCAACGAGTGGGTGCAGCACGGGCTCGAGACCGTGTTCGCGCTCGCGTTCTACGGCCTTGGGCTCGGCTTCCTGGCGCGCTACTCGCGTGTCTGACTAGTAATAAACGTCGACCGCGTTGCCCATCTGCAGCCAGCCGTAGACCGAGATCGCGTCGACGATCGGCAGGCGCATGCAGCCGTGGCTGGCCGGGTAATCGGGCGCGGGGTTGTAGCCATGAATGGCGTACCCGCCGAAGAAGAAGTTCGAGAAGTACATCCCGTCCGGGAGATAGCCCGGGACCTTCGAGTACACGTGGAAGCGGCCAAGGATCGTCGGCGTCGACGGCTTGCCGGAGCTGATCGGGTAGATCGCCGTGACCTTCGAGCCGTCTACCAGCGCTAGGAGCTGAAGCGTCAGATCGCCCTCGGCGTGGCGGCCGTCACTGCGATAGTGCACCGGGAACGCTCCGAAGCCGTCGAGCAGGAAGCTGATCGTCCGGCCATCGAGCGTCTGGTAGGTGCCCCAGCGCAGCATGCGGTGATAGGCGTCGAGCGCCAGGCCCGTGCCCGAGTCGTACACACCGGTCTGCGGAATGTAGAAGTGAAGCGCGGCAAGCCGCTGCTGGATCAGCTGCACGAATCGGCCGGTCGAGCCGAAGCCGATGCTCTCGCTGAGGACCGCGAAGCGGCGGCGAGCATGAAACGAGTCCATCGAGGACGTCGCCGCGTGCCTCACGATCACCGTGACCAGGCCCACTCCCGGGCTTCGCAGGGTGGCGGTGAACGCGCCGTAGGTGTGGTTGCGGGACGGCTTCAGCCTGAATCGACCGAGCTCGATCAGGCGCCGTCCGAGGAACACGCGGACCGTCACGACCTGGCCGGGTACGTAGGGCCGGACGACACCGCCAACGTGCAGGACCCGACCGGGGACCGTCACCGCCCGCCGGCTGACGAAGAAGGCGTCCGGCAGGTAGAGCTTGATGCGCGCAGGCGCCGGCGAAGGCGCGGATGTCGACGGGGGCGGCGTGACCGTGGTCGCGTGCGCCTTTGCGCTCGCGGCTGTCGCCGAGGCGAACATCAGACCGATAGCGAGGAGCACCGCGAGGGCGCCGGAAGCGACCCGGTCTCGTGCTGCTCGCCTCATCTGAACCGGAAGTAAACCGGCTGCGACGTTTGGTAACTGATGCCAGGTCATTCCGCGAGCGCTCTGGGCGACGCGAGCCGCCCGGTGAGCGCTGTTATGACGAGCACCGAAGCGGCCATCAGCGCGCCGATCTCGCCGGCGTTCCAGTTCAGCTGGTTGATCCCCAGCGCCAGTGAGTTGTTGACGGAATGCAGCACCATGCAGGGATAAAGCGAACGGGTGCGCCACCGCAGAAGGCACAGCGTGAAGCCCAATAGCCCAAGGGGAACCAGGAACTGAGGGTTGGCCGACCCCGTGTGCGCCAGCCCGAACAGGATCCCGGTCAGTATGGCTGCGACCCATGGCCCCAAGTATCGGCCAGCCACGACAATTCTCAAGCGCCGCAGCGCGCCGAAGATAAACCCGCGGAAGAAGAACTCCTCCGCGATCGGCGCGATAACGCACACGAACACGGTCGCCGCGACCAGCGCCGCGGTGCTCTTGCTGATGCCGAGCTCGTTGGGCAGCCGGTCGGAGCCGTGCAGCTTGACAAGCGATGCGTAGAGCGAGGTGACGATGTAGTAGCCGACGCCGGCGAGCAGCACGCCGGCAACGGTGACGCGCAGACGGACCGGGCGAAAGCCGAAGTCCTCAGGCCGCGGTCGGCTCCGCAGGCGAGAGAAATAGAGCGCGGCGGCGACGAACGCCAGGTCGAACACGAGGTCGCTGATCAGGCTCACTGCGGGCGTTGGGTGCGTCAGGCTCGAGCCGCCGAGCGACCCGAACAGGGCCACGAAGACCGCCCCGACGACCCCCAGGAGGAAGCCGCACCCCCCGCCGCCGGCCCCGGACCAGCCGGGC